>JANMEX010000170.1:0-16293 GCA_031377485.1 Phyllobacteriaceae bacterium | reverse complement strand
TGGGCCAACAAATACGGCCACGAACTTTCCGGCGGTATGCAGCAGCGCGTCGGCCTCGCCCGCGCCTTCGCCACCGAAGCGCCGATCCTGTTGATGGACGAGCCCTTCTCGGCGCTGGACCCGCTGATCCGCACCAAGCTGCAGGACGAATTGCTTCAACTGCAAAAGACGCTGAAAAAGACCATCATCTTCGTCAGCCACGATCTCGAAGAAGCCCTCAAGATCGGCAACACCATCACCATCATGGAGTCCGGCCGCATCGTCCAGTCCGGCAAGCCCGAAGACATCGTGCTGCGCCCTGCCAACGATTACGTCCGCGACTTCATCGCCAACGTCAATCCGCTCTCCGTCCTCACCGCCTGGAACGTCATGCGCGACGCGCGGGACCTCGAAAAGGGGGAAGAAGGCTGGGTCTGGCTCGACCGCCGCAAAACCACCCGCTTCAAACTCGACAAAACCGGCATGGTCACCGATGCCGTATCCAACGGCAAAAAGTCCCAATGGGTGTCCTGCACCGACGTCGAAAACACCTTCGATGAAGCCACCAACCCCGTCTTCTGGGCCAGCCCCGGCACGAATTTGAAAACCGTGATGCTCGCCATGCACAAAAGCCAGACAGCGCCAGTTGCGCTTTTTGACGACCAGTCAAAGTTTGTCGGCGCGATCGGGATCAGGGATATCTTGCAGGCAGTGTTGAGACGGTGAGGGCGACAGTCGTTAGTCCGCTCACCACCAACTCCGCAGGCCGATCAATGCCTTGCATTCAGGCGTTGGAAAAAATCTTCAACGGATTGCCGGTGACCCCACCCGCATCATACAAATGAGACAGCCCCTCAATCTTTGCACTGCAACCGTCCATTGTTGTTTTCAATGTTCATGCTTGGACAATTGTCCAGATTGATCTCGGTGGATTGGTAGTTCCCGCCCATATCCTTGCACAATGCATTCAATATGTTGCGCCGGAAGATAACTGGCACTGTGCAGGACTGCGCCCAACTGCCGCGGATGATTGGCGCGCAGCTGAGCTGTCCGTTCGTGTTGTTGGGCCCGCTCCGGCTGCAATAACCCAAAGCAATCGAAGTCTCCCGCCCGACAAGACCATTTTGTTTTGTGCAGCGGCATGTAAGATTGCCGCCGCTATCCACGCTGCACGCGGCGCAGCTGGCATAAAACGAGCCGCGCAAACTGGCTGTATCCATGCCTTCCTGCCAGTTCATCGCCCTGCCTTGCATCACCATTGTCGCCAAGGAGAGCGAGCACAGCAGTGTCAGTCTGCCGGAATTATTCGGGTAAAGGCGCATCGCGTTTACTCCTGTTTGACCGCTCCAATTGAGGGTGCAAACAAGTCATAAACCGCAAATCCCGCCTTCGGCAGCCGCAAGTTTGCGCGAAGAATCTGCAAAACTGAATAGGACAATTCCAGCCGTTGCGCGGCAATGGCCAAGCAACACCAAAGAGCAACGCACGGCATTTGCGGTGCTCAGCCCACCCAGCCCTCAATCACCCCGAAACAAGCCACCTCCGCCGCCCCGGTCTTGGTCATCAGCGGCGCGGTCTGGCGGCAGACATCGCGTGCATAGGAACAGCGCGGATTGAACGCGCAGCCCTGCGGCGGGTTGAACGGCGATGGCAGTTCGCCGGTGAGCTTGATGCGGTTGCCGCGCCGCTCAGGGTCCGCCACTGGCGTCGCTGAAAGAAGCGCCCGCGTGTAGGGGTGCTTCGGATTGGAAAACACCTCATCCACCGGTGCCATTTCGACCGGGCGGCCAAGATACATGATCATCACATCGTCCGCGACATGGCGCACCACGGCAAGATCATGGCTGATGAAGATGTAAGTCAGCCCGAACCTTTCCTGCAGATCGCCAAGCAGGTTCAAAATCTGCGCCTGGATCGAAACATCCAGCGCCGACACAGGCTCATCAAGCACCAGCACTTTCGGGTTCAATACCAGCGCCCGCGCAATGGCGATGCGCTGCCTCTGCCCGCCGGAAAACATGTGCGGATAGCGTCCGGAATGTTCAGGCCGCAAGCCCACTTCCTTCAGCATCGCCGCCACCTTTTCCTTCCGCTCTTCCGGCGAAAGTGTGGTGTTCATGATCAGCGGTTCCTCAACAATATCGCCGATTTTCTGGCGCGGATTGAGCGAGCCATACGGGTTCTGAAACACGATCTGCACAGTCGAGCGCAGCGATTTCAGCGTCTCGCCAGTGGCGCCGGTCACTGTCTTGCCGTCAATGACAAGCGTTCCGTCGCTGGCATGCTCGATCATCGTCAACACCCGCGCCAGCGTGGACTTGCCACAGCCGGATTCGCCCACCACCGCCAGTGTTTTGCCAGCCTCCACATTGAACGAAGCACCCGCAAGTGCCTTGAGCTCCATCGGCGCGGAAAACACACCTTTCCGCACCTTGTAGAAACGCTTCAGGTCGCTCGCGCTCACCATAATGGTCATGCTGCGGCCTCCTGTGCCTGAACAGGATAATGACACAGCGCCTCACCCAATTCCGGCCCTTGGCGCGGCGGCTTTACGGTCCGGCATTTGTCATCCGCCCGCGAGCAACGCGGGTTGAACAGGCAGCCGGTCGGCCGGTCAATCAGACCTGGCACCACACCGGGAATGGCCAAAAGCCGCGCGCCATTTGCCCGGTCCGGCAAGGCCGACAAAAGCGCTGCGGTATAGGGATGGCGCGGTGTGCGGAACAGGTCGCGTACGCTTTGGCGCTCCACCTGCTGCCCGGCATATTGCACAACAACACGTTCCGCCGTCTCCGCCACCACACCCATATTGTGCGTGATCAAGACCAGCGCCATGCCGGTTTTTTCGCGCAACGTCACCAGAAGATCGAGAATCTGCGCCTGAATGGTCACATCGAGCGCCGTCGTCGGCTCATCGGCGATCAGCAGTTTCGGATTACAGGCAATCGCCATGGCGATCATCACACGCTGGCTCATGCCGCCGGAAAGCTGGTGCGGAAAAGCGGCCAGCCGTCGCTCCGGTTCGGGGATGCCGACAAGATTCAAAAGTTCAATCGACCGTGCTTTGCACTGCGCCTTGTCCATCCCCATGTGGACTTTAAGCGACTCGCCAATCTGGTAGCCGACTGTGAAACACGGATTGAGGCTGGTCATCGGCTCCTGAAAAATCATCGCCATGTCCTTGCCGATGATCTTGCGCCGGTCATGCGCGGAAATGCCGAGCAAATCATGCCCGTTGAATTCCATCTTGCTGGCCGCCACCGTCGCCGTCTTCGGCAACAGGCCCATCAGCGCCAGCATCGCCACCGACTTGCCCGACCCGGACTCGCCGACAATCGCCAGCACCTCGCCGGGGTCTATGGCAAGATCAACACCATCCACCGCTTTGAACGCGCCGGAGCCAGTGGCGAAAGTAACCGTCAGATCGCGGATTTCCAATAAGGACATCTCAACTTCTCCGAAGCTTCGGATCAAGCGCATCGCGCAGACCGTCGCCAACCAGATTGATGCATAGCACCGTGACCAAAATCGCCAGACCGGGCGCCATCATGATCCATGGCGCGGCGGTGATGAACTCCTTGGCGTCCGCCAGCATCGCCCCCCATTCGGGCATCGGCGGCTGGGCACCAAGGCCCAGAAATCCAAGTCCCGCCGCTTCCAGCATGCCGTCAGAAATGCCGAGCGCGCCCTGCACGATCAGCGGCGCGGCACAGTTTGGAAACACGGTTTTGGTCATCAGCCGGAATGGCTTGACGCCTGAAACCTTCGCCGCCGTCACATAATCTTTCGGCAGTTCCGCCAGCGCGGAAGCGCGCACCAGCCGGACATAACGCGGCAGGTAAACGATGGTTACTGCGATGATCGTGTTCATCAGGCTGGGTTCCAGCACTGCCATGATCAGGATTGCCAGCACAAGGCTCGGTATCGATACGATCAAATCCATCACTCGAATGACAATCACATCAAACAGCCCGCCAAACCATGCGGAAGCCAGCCCAAGCGCCACGCCGAACACCATCGACACCGACATCACCGCCACGCCGATAAACAACGAAATCCGCGCCCCGTGCATCAGCCGCGACAGCACATCGCGCCCGAGCGCATCGGTGCCGAGCAGGAACCGGGTGTCACCGGCATCAAACCAGGCCGGCGGCAGTTTGGTGAAACCACGGAATTGCTCCAGCGGATCATGCGGCGCGATGAAGCCTGCAAATATCGCGCAAAAGACAATGAATCCAAGCACGATAAGCCCGCTTACGGCACCACGGTTTTCGCGGAAAGCCTGCCAGAAAGCCAAGAGCGGGCCCGGTGGCACTTTGAGTGGTTCTGCGGTGACATCAACCATGTCGGATCCTCGGATTGATGAGACCGTAAATGAAGTCGATAAACAGATTGAAGATGATCACAATGGTGGCGATCAGCAAAATGCCGCCCTGCAGCGCCGGATAGTCACGCCGCCCGATGGATTCAATCAGCCACTTTCCGACACCCGGCCAGGAGAAGATCGTCTCGGTCAAAACCGCACCGGCCAGCAGCGTTCCGGCTTGCAGACCGATCACCGTCACCACAGGGATAAGCGCATTGCGCAGCGCATGGACACCAATCACGCGGCGTGCCGAAAGGCCTTTCGCCCGCGCAGTGCGCACATAGTCTTCTTCCAAAACTTCCAGCATCGACGAGCGTGTCATGCGCGCAATCACCGCCAGCGGCACGGTGCCAAGCACAATTGTCGGCAGTATCAGATGCCGCACGGCATCCCACAACGCACCTTTTTGCCCGGAAAGAACCGAGTCGATCAGCGCAAATCCTGTCACCGGCGGATAGAAAAACTTGATCAAATCCACACGGCCCGACACCGGCGTCAGGTGCAGCGTATTCGACATGATGAGAATGAGGATCAGGCCCCACCAGAAAATCGGCATCGAATAGCCGGTCAGCGCCAGGCCCATCAGCGACTGGTCATAAATGCCGCCGCGCCGCGCAGCGGCAATTACGCCCGCCGGAACGCCGAGCAAAACCGCAAAGATCATTGCGCACAACGTCAGTTCCAGCGTCGCCGGAAACAGCTTCAAGAATTCCTCAAGGATTGGCGTCTTCGACACAAGTGATGTGCCAAAATTGCCGTGCAGAATATCGGAAACATAATCGAGAAACTGTTTCCAGATCGGTTGATCCAGACCCATCTCGTGCCGCAGCATCGCCAGCCGTTCAGGGTCAATACCACGCTCCCCGCGCCGGACCTCAATCGGGTCTCCGGGCACAAGCCGGATCATTACGAACGTGATGAACATCAGGGAAATGAATGTCGGCACGGTCAGCGCCAGACGTTTGAGCAAATAGGTAAACATGGTCCCCGCCAGCCAGCGTTTCCGAAAAAAGTGGGCACCGGTTTTCGTCCGGAAACGCGATAAACAGACAGAAAAAGGGCAGGGTTTCCCCTGCCCTCATTCATCTTTGTTATTCGGCAATATCGACGTTCTGGAATTCATGCGCTCCGAACGGCGAAACCTTGTAACCGGTCACACCTTTGCGGATCGGCTCAAACACCGTCGAATGCGCAATGTTCATCCATGCAACCTGATCATGATGGATCTTCTGCATTTCCTGGTAGAGCTTGGTCCGCTCTGCCTGGTCGGTCAGCTGACGCGCCTTCATCATGTCTTCGTTGAACTTCGGATCACACCATTTGGACAGGTTCTGTCCGGCAGGCTTTCCATCTTTGTCGCAACCGGCGAGGAAGAAGAAGTTGTCCGGATCGCCATTGTCGCCGGTCCAGCCGAGCAAGCCCATCTGGTGCTCGCCTGCCTGCAGCCGCTTGCGGTACTCACCCCACTCGTAGGACACGAGTTTGGCGTTGATACCGACCTTGGCAAGGTCAGACTGCATCATTTCCGCCATGCGCTTGCCGTTCGGATTGTACGGGCGTTGCACCGGCATGTACCAAAGATCCGTCTCAAGCGCAGTCACACCGGCAGCAGCCAGCATGGCCTTCGCCTTTTCCGGATCGTAGGCATAGTCCACTGTGGCATCATCATAAGACCACATTGTCGGCGGGATCGGGTTTTTCGCCGGCTGGCCAGCGCCCTGATAGACTTCCTTGAGGATCGATGTCTTGTCGATCGCCATGGCAATCGCCTGACGCACTTCCACTTTGTCGAAGGGCGGCTTGGTCACGTTCATCGACAGATAGCCGATGTTGAGACCGGCCTGTTCCAGAACCTCGACGTCAGCATTGCCCTTGAGCGCCGGAAGATCGGCCGGGTTTGGCGCAATCATGATCTGGCATTCATTGGCTTCAAGCTTGGCCTTGCGGGCTGTCGCGTCCGGCGTGATCGCAAATACGAGATCATCGACCTTCGGCTTGCCAGCCCAACCGTCAAACGCCTTATAGCGGATGACCGCGTCCTTCTGGTAATCCACAAAGGAGAACGAACCCGTGCCGACCGGTATCTGGTCGAACTGTTCGGGCGTTCCCTTGTCCATCAGGAACTTGGCATATTCCGCCGAGTGGATGGTCGCAAAATCCATGGCCAGATTTGCCATGATCGGCGCATTCGGTTCCTTCAGCGTCATCACAACCGTCAGGTCGTCAGCGCCCTTGGCAATCGATTCCAACAAGTCCGGCATGCCCATGTCGTTGAAATAATCATAAGAGCCTGCAGAAACCTTGGAATACGGATGATCCGGCTTCCACATCCGTTCAAACGACCAGATAACGTCTTCCGCCGTCAGATCGCGTGATGGTGTAAAGCCATTGACACCGGAGTGGAATTTGACCCCGGCACGCAGATGGAAGGTAATGACCTTGCCGTCCGCAGAGATATCATACTTTTCAGCCAGCGCCGGCTCAACCGTGGTCGAACCCGGCGTAAACTGCACCAGCTTGTTGTAAACCGGGCGCGCAGCGTCAAGGCTGGTGCCGGTGGTGTTGATCGATGGCGAAAAGTTTTCAGGTGAACCTTCCGAGCAATAGACGAGTGTCTTTGCAAAAGCCCCGGATGTCATCAAAGTCATCAGTGCTGTTGCGGCCAGAAGTTTGGTGAATGTTCCCGACATATTTGTGCCTTTCTTTACGGAACGCGTGCAGGGCCTACCCTCCCCGCAACTGGCACGCATCGAAAACCCTTTGTCAGGCCTTGGCAAGAGGCTAAAATTGAGGTTCATCTCTTTTTTTCGACCAATTGGTCAAAACGATTGGGGAAACTGCCAACTGCCCTTAAGTCATGGTTTGAATTGCCCGCAACATCAAAGTCCCCATCGGATCAAAGGGATCAGCAAATGCAATACGCCTCCTTCCACAGTCTGAAAAACAAGATCGCCTATGTGACCGGCGGCGCAGGCGGCATTGGCGAGGCGGTCAGCCAGGCCCTCGCACGCAACGGTTCCCAAGTTGGCATCATCGACATCGATGGCGACGCCGCCGCATCACTGGCCGAAAAACTATCCAGGTCCGGCGCAAAGTCAGTCGGCATCAAATGCGACCTGCGCGACATAGACGATCTGAAATCTGCATTGGCCAGCCTCAAAAGCGCCCTCGGGCCGGCCGATATCCTCGTCAACAATGCCGCCCATGACCAGCGCCACGGATGGCGCGACATGACGCCCGAATATTGGGACGAGCGCATGGCGGTGAACCTTCGCCACATGTTCTTCGCCATCCAGTCCGTCGCTCCGGACATGATCGAAAAGAAGTCCGGTTCCATCATCAATTTTTCATCCACATCGTGGAAGCTGAAAATGGGCACGCTGCCCGCCTACACCACAGCCAAGGCCGCCATCCACGGCCTCACCCGCTCGTTCCAGATGGAATTCGGCAAATCCAACGTCCGCATCAACACGGTATACCCCGGCTGGGTCATGACCAAGCGCCAGAAAGAACTCTGGTTTGACGAGGCGGGACAAAAAGTCCTCGACGAGCACCAAGCCATGCGCGGCCTCATCCAGCCTGAAGACATTGCCAACATGGTGCTTTTTCTCGCAGCAGATGATTCGCAATTCTGCACGGGCCAAGAATTCACGGTTGACGGTGGCTGGCTTTGACCGATCGAGCGCAGCGTGAGATCGGACCGGGTTTTCAGTCTATTTGAAAATCAAACTGAGTTTCGGGTATACGTGCCCTCAAACCGGCCATTTTGCCAAAGTAACCCCCATGTTAGGCAAACGCATGCAAACTGAATTCACTCCGCTCTTGTCCCTCACAGGCGGCATCCTGATCGGCGTTTCTGCCGTTATCCTGATGTGGCTTAACGGCCGTATCGCCGGCATGACGGGCATTCTTGCCGGAATCCTGCCACCATTTGAATCCGATTGGGCTTGGCGCGCAGCCTTCACGGCAGGCGCAATTGCCTCCCCCCTGATCTGGATTGCGCTCGGAAACCGCATCGAATTCGCCATCCCCGTCTCGACGATCGAATTGGTCATTGGCGGGCTTATCGTCGGCGTTGGCGTCACTTATGGCGGCGGCTGCACCTCCGGCCACGGCGTCTGCGGCATGGCGCGCCTTTCAAAGCGGTCGATTGCCGCAACAATCACCTTCATGATCGCCACCTTCATCACCGTTTTCATCATCCGTCACGTATTGGGTCAATCATGAAAGAGCTCACAGCCCTTCTCGCAGGTCTGATCTTCGGTCTCGGCATCGCCCTCTCCGGCATGGCAAATCCGGCCAAGGTGATCAACTTTTTCGATGTGTTCGGAACCTTTGATCCAAGCCTGCTCGTCGTCATGGGCAGCGCCTTGGTCACCACCTTCATCGGCTACCGCATTGTCTTCAAATCACAATCAAAGCCGGTCTTCGAACCAAGCTTCTCGTTGCCGACCAAAAGTACCATCGACGCCTCGCTGATAGGAGGGTCCATTGCCTTTGGCATAGGCTGGGGCATTTCGGGCTTTTGCCCGGGCGGCGCGATACCGGCACTCGGCTTCGGCGGGGTTGGTTCATTCGCCTTCGTCGGCGCCATGCTTGTCGGGCTGATCATCGGGCGCGAACTCAAGCACGGCAACGTGTTCGCCAATCCAAAACTTGAAAGCAAAAAATCATGAAACTCACCAAAATCAGCAATGATTTTACTGTGACAGGCCAAATCGCCGTTGCGGACATTCCTGAAATCGTGGCGGCTGGTTTCAAGACGTTGATTTGCAACCGGCCGGACAATGAAGGCCATGGCCAGATCAATCACGATGTCATTCAGTCAGCCGCAGAAAAGGCTGGCCTTGCCTTCCACTACATTCCCGTCGGCGGTGGTTTGACAATGGATACCGTCAAGACAATGAAAGCCGCGGTCACTCAAAATACCCCGGCGCTTGGCTATTGCCTGTCCGGTTCCCGCGCCGCAACTCTCTACCAATACGCCATGCAGAACTGACAAAAGCATTTCATGAAACGGCTGGTGGGCTTTCCACGTTGGTAAGCCCACCAGCCTGCACAAAAGCGCAGTCCAATCTGTTATTCGAACACTATGGTCGGCGCGGTCTTGCCGCTCGCCTTCCCGGCCTTGACCTGTGCCCAGACTTTTTCAGCAATATCGCGATAGATCTTGGCGTGCGGCCCATTCGGCTCGGTTGCGGTCAGCGGCGTGCCATTGTCTGAATTTTCCCGAAGTGCCATGTCCAGCGGCACCTCACCAAGGAAAGGCGCGCCAATTTTCAATGCCTCCGCCTTCGCGCCGCCATGGCCAAAAATGTCATAGCGGTTGCCCGTATCCGGTGCGATGAAATAGCTCATGTTTTCGACAACGCCGAGCACCGGCACATCAACCTTGCGGAACATGCCGACAGCTTTTCGGGCATCAATCAGTGCCAGATCCTGCGGTGTCGAAACAATCACCGCGCCGGCCAGCGGCACTTGCTGCGCCATGGTCAGCTGCGCGTCGCCGGTGCCGGGCGGCATGTCGACAACCATCACATCCAGATCGCCCCAATTCACCTCGCTCAACATCTGCGTCAAAGCAGACATCACCATCGGGCCGCGCCAGATCATCGGCGTCTCTTCGTCAACCAGGAAGCCCATCGACATCACTTTGACGCCATAATTCTCCATCGGTTGAATAATGCGCCCGTCAATGGTCTGCGGACGGCCCTTCAGCCCCATCAACCGTGGCATGGAGGGCCCGTATATATCCGCATCCAGAATACCGACTTTCAAACCGGATGCACTCAAACCCAATGCCAGATTGACCGCAGTCGTTGATTTCCCGACGCCGCCCTTGCCTGAAGCAACCGCAATGATTGCACCGACACCTGGAACCGCCTGACGGGCAGGCGCGCGTCCATGGGCGTGCGGTGCAGGCGCTGCTGCGTTTCCGGACCCCGCCTTCTTCTCGCCGGTCAGTGCCGCAACGGCGCTCGCAACGCCTGGCAACCGCGCAACCGCCTTCTCTGCCGCCACCCGCAACGGCTCAAGCTCTTGCGCCCGCTCGGCAGGCACCGTCACGGAGAAAAAAACCTTCCCGTTGGCAATAAATATGCCCGAAATCAGCCCGCCGGAAACAACATCGCCCTCGCCCACCGGATTTTTGATGGATTTGAGCGCTTCAAGAACTTGTTGTTGTGTTACGTCTGCCATCTCTTAAGCCTGCGTCTTTCATGTCTGGGCGGCGATATGCCGCTTTCCAGTCGCTACCGGTCCCGTTAGCATGCCGATCAGATTTCCGGCAATTGAAACGGCCTGCATGGCAGGCGAATGCGGCCATATGACCATTGAACCTGAAAACAAAATAAACCCGATCCGCACTACAACGCTTGAGTCCATACGACTTTCAAAGACGTTGATCCGCCATGCCCGGTTTGGCGCTTTGGCATTCATCGATCCGCAAACCGGTGGCCCCGGCGTCAGCCGTGTCGCGGTTGCGCCGGACATCACCGGTATGCCGGTTGTCTTGATCTCGCATCTCTCCGCCCACACCAAAGCGCTCCTCAAAAACCCCGACTGTTCCATATTGCTGGGTGAACCGGGCAAGGGCGATCCATTGGCCCACCCGCGGATATCTCTTTCCTGTCGCGCCGAGTTTCTTGACCGGGAAACGCCGGAAAATCAAAGCCTTGCGGCGCGCTACCTGCGGCGAAATCCAAAAGCCGCGCTCTATGCAAGCTTCGCTGATTTCACCTATGTCCGATTGAACCCGCTCTTTGCCAATTTGAATGGAGGGTTTGGGCAGGCTTACCGGTTGGCAAATCTGGAACTTCTCTCGCCAGCTTTCGCAGGGCAGAATATGCTCATTGATGAAACGGAAATACTTGACCGGCTCAATACAAATCTGGCGTCGGTGCTGGCTGACTTCTGCCACACGGAACCGACCCAAAAAGCTTTCAAAAAAATCATTGCCATAAGTGTTGATTCGGAAGGTATTGATGTCGCGGCCGGATCCGAATTACATCGAATTTGGCTCCCCGAACCCTCTACAACCAAAGATAAATTATTCAACTTATTGTTGAAACAACATATAAACCTTCGAAAACAATAGTTTTTGAGTCTGCGGACAATCTTGTCGACATTTTTTTTCGGATTTCTTCACTTTTTGCTTTGTTTTTTTGATTCCCGAATTATGGTCCCGTCCCATTATGGCACGGCAACAAGCAGAAAATAATACCGGCCATCCGAAGGGTAATATATGTCGCCGGAAGAGCTTTTACCGGTTTCGCAAGATGCTGTGCGCCTGTTAAGTGCGCTTGCGAACCAAAAACGTCTGTTAATAATGAGCTACCTTTTTCAAGGTGAGCTTTCGGTCAACTCACTTGCCCAGAAAGTGCAATTAAGCCAATCGGCACTGTCCCAGCATCTGGCCAAACTGCGCACTGCGGGAATTGTTTCGACGCGGCGCGATGGCCAGACGATTTATTATAAATCTGTTTCCGATGACGCAAAAGCTGTTGTTGACGTTCTGTTCAGGGTCTATTCCCCCAAATAAACCAACTTGGTTCGGGGCAACAATTGATCGTCAACATTTCAAATCCAACTGATCCTCGAATTGAAGTCTATCAACAAATTCGCGAACGCGATCTCGTTGGTCGTGAAGGGCTCTTTGTTGCCGAAGGTAAAATTGTCCTCCAAATTCTTCTCGAACAAAAAGACTACGCTTTGCAATCTGTGCTGCTCCTGGAAAGGCGCATGGCAACCAATGAGACGCTGATCTCTTCAATCCCCGACCATATTCCTGTGTACGTGGTGCCACAGACCACAATGGACGCAATTGCCGGCTACCATGTTCACCGCGGTATCATGGCAATAGGTAAGCGTATTATTACAAATACGCTGAGAGAGATAATTGATCAGGCTCCCGCCGACAGTCTGCTTGTCATACTCTCGGACATTTCAAATCACGACAATGTCGGTTCAATCTTCCGCAATGCCGCCGCGTTTTCCGCAGATGCTGTCGTCTTGGACAATCGCTGTTGCGATCCGCTTTACCGTAAAGCACTGCGTGTTTCGGTTGGCGGCGTGTTAAATGTCCCTTGGGTGCAAGGATTGCCTGTCGCTGAAATATTGACAATTCTGACGGAAAGCAGCTTCGAGATCGTCGCTCTCTCGCCCGCCGGAACCAAAACCATCAGCGAAATACCGAAATCAGGCAGGCGCGCACTCTTGTTGGGAAGCGAAGGCCACGGCTTACCAAGCGCACTTCTTGACAGCCTGTGTTCCTACAAAATCCCGATGTCACCAGAGTTTGACAGCCTCAACGTCGCCACCGCTTCAGGCATAGCGCTCTACGCAGCGAGCCGATATTCGGTGTGATCGATGCCAAGGCTGGACTTCAGGTCATAGCCTGCGCGTCAGCAATTGATACGCCGCGAACAAGTCACCCGCGTCGCGCTGTATGTTCCAACGCGCGGATTCTGTCCGCCAGACTTACCGGAAGTTCCTGCACCCGCCCGCCATTGGTGGCTTTCCTGTCGGCCTTGCCCAAAAGCGCCGGGATGGGCGAGGCACTGCCCTCCTGGTCTGCGGTCATTTTCACAACCTTTGCCGTCAGTTCGTGAATCTTGTCCCGCAACAATTCATTTCCACTCATCGCGGTGCGCGCAATTTCGACTGGCTGGCGCGTCATCTCCCGCAGTGCTGCCGTTTCACGGGTCAGTTTCTCGACGGTCTCAAGCAATTTGTTGCGTTCGCTTTCAAGAGCCTTGATGGTCTTGTCTGCCGTGGCGGGCGTAGCGATCGAGGTCAATTTTGTCATCCGCTGCGCAAGTCCTGAGTTTTGATGTTCCAGATGTGCCCGCTGCCGCTCTGTTGTCGCAAACCGCCGCTCCAGCTCGTTTCGCTCGCTGGTAAGCAGCTTGACCTGCTCTTTCAGCCGCTCGACATCCTTTTCGCGCCGCTCCAGCCTATCGTCACGATCCGTCATCTGCGCGATCAGCCTGTCAGTCTTCTTTTCAAGTTCAGCAATGCGGCGCCTGTCGCCACGTTCCGCTTCTTGCGATGCACGCAATTGGTTCGCAGTTGAACGCAGGTTTTGCTCCACAGCAGACCGGGCGTTTTTGACTTCGGATATTTCTCCCGCCAGCCGCTCCAGCTCCGTCACCTTTGCCGCGAGTTCAATCCGATAACTGTCCGCATCAATCATCAAATTGTTGATGTGAAGTTCCTTGTCATGGATTTCCGACGCACTGTCCTCAACCATTTTGACCAAATCAGTGTGCTTTGCCTCCAGCACCGCAACCTGTTCAGCGCGATCCTTCAACAGTTGTTCCTG
The DNA here is from genome assembly GCA_031377485.1 of Phyllobacteriaceae bacterium. Taxonomy (GTDB): domain Bacteria; phylum Pseudomonadota; class Alphaproteobacteria; order Rhizobiales; family Rhizobiaceae; genus JANMEX01. The sequence goes on along the minus strand of JANMEX010000170.1, from coordinate 2,626 downwards.
TTCGCTGGTCTTGGCGTTCAGCAGATCGCGCTCGCTGATCAGCATCTGCTTGTCGCCCTTCAGCCCTTCAGCTTCAACCTGCGCCATCGTCAGCTTCTCGCGGGTCGACTTCACCCCGATCTCAAGCTTGCGCACAGTCATGGCAAATTCCGCGCGCTGCTGGTCCTTGTCGGCCTGCAATTCATTCAACGTCAGCGGCACCGAGGCTTCAATGCGCCGCCGCGTCAATGCAACCGCCCGTGCCCATATGGCAGGCGCAGCCGCAACAGCCACAAATGCGGCGCTCAGAAAACCAAGCGCAAATATGAGAAGGGTCTGAACCAAGCCATTATCCCAGTGAATGAGGCTAAATGTGCCACGACTGGCCGATTAATGAAATCCCGGCCAGACATCAACGGTCAATTACGTTGCGGCATCAAAACGGGTTCCAGGTTGGCCGTTCCGTCAACTTCAGATAGCCAATGTTCACGCCGAGCCGCGCACCAACGCCTGTGTGCACCGGCACAAGCAGGACATCATTGCGCTTGAGCACAGTAAATCCGACACCCGCCAGAAAATACGCCGATCCGGATACCCCGCCAAACCGGCCGTGGGCCTGGCTGACGTCAGCCATATTATAGACAAGCATCATGGTCCGATCACCAGTGCCGCCAAAATCCCATCCGATCGAAGGGCCCTGCCAGAAGAGCTTATGATCTCCTGCATTCTTTGTATAAAGCGTGCCCTCGCCATAAGTCAGCCCGCCGACAATGGCTCCGCTGCCTTCTTCTCCAAGGATATAACCGTTTGGCAGCCCGTATTGCGAAAATATCTTCTCGATGACTGTTGCAAGACCACCGGATGTCGAGCCAAAAAATGTGTGCCCCGAATTGACGATTTCATCGATCGTATAGCCGTTTTCCGCGCGCGCGGTTCCGGCAAGGGCGGCTAGCACCAGAAAAACACTCGCGACGAGTGTCATGATTGAAGAGCGAATGAATGGAATTGACGGCATGATAACCTCTGTCGCTTTGCTGCGATCCCGCTCTGCCGATTGACGCCCTGTCAGGCTTTCAAGCAGCTCTTCCGGCTGCTTTGAGGATCAACACTAGTCCTGATATCTTGTGGCATGGTTAAGGTGACATCATGGCAGGAAAAGGGCTTCCAATATGCCATTTGTTGCGGCTGGGAGAAAGCCTGTGTAACCAATAGCAAGAGAATATCGCCTGATTCGCGGGCCACAGGCATGCGGCAGACACATCAACGCTGAAACGAGACCTTTTCCATGATTTTCAATCTTTCTGCCGCTGATCTCGCCGCCCTTTTGTGCAGCAAAGTCTGTCATGACATCATTTCCCCGGTCGGCGCCATAAACAATGGCCTTGAATTGCTGGATGAAGGCGGCGCAGACGAAGACGCGATGAACCTCATCAAGCAAAGCGCCCGCACGGCCTCTGCCCGCCTGCAGTTCGCCCGCATAGCCTTTGGCGCCGCAGGTTCCGCCGGTGTCCAGATCGACACAGGCGATGCACAAAACGTGGCGATGCAGTTCATGAAGGGCGAAAAGGCCGAGCTTACCTGGGAAGGACCACGCGTTCTTCTGCCCAAGAACAAGGTCAAACTCATCCTCAATTTGATGATTGTCGCCAATGCAGCCATTCCGCGGGGCGGCAAAGTCGCCGTGAAGCTGGAAGAGCCGGAAACCAACTTGCGCATTTCCATCAAATCATCCGGCCCGATGCTGCGTGTACCACCAAAATTCCTGGAGCTGCATTCGGAAGGCAAGCCTTCCGAGCCGATCGACGCACATTCGATTCAGGCCTACTACACGTTGCTGATGGCCTCTGAAGCGAAAATGGAAATCACCACCACCGCCAGCCCGGAAGAAATCGAATTCGCCGCAACGGATATCAAGCCCTCCGCCTGATTTACCAACTGTTTACCATGATGTTTGAGACAGTATTTACCAGAAGTTCCTATTCTGGTTCCCTGTACGGCGCGGCTTTAATTGCGCGCAGGAGGTGCGGTCGTGAAAACGTGTATGATTGTTGACGATTCCGCTGTTATCCGCAAAGTCGCAAGACGCATTCTCTCGGATCTGCCGTTTGTTATTGTAGAAGCAGAATATGGCTCGGACGCCCTGTTGAAGTGCCGTACCCAAATGCCCGATGTCATCATGCTCGATCACGTCTTGCCGGATATGACCGCTGTCGAATTTATCGAAAACATCAAGCGCCGCGTCCCGCAGAACATGCCTTCAATCCTGTTGTGCATCAGCGAGTTCGATGTCGTGCGCATCATGAAAGCCAAGCGCGCCGGTGCCGCAGGCTATATTCTCAAGCCCTTCACCCGCCAGACGCTGCTCGCCAGTTTCCAGACTCAAGTCGCAGATCTCGCCGCCTGAAACCTCACGGCCGCCTGAAATATATTTGCCGAATTGGATGACACGGGGTGCCGCAAGGGCCCCGTTTTTTGCTGCATTCAGAAGTCAAAAAAAACCCGGCTTTGCGGCCGGGCTTCTGCACAGTTCCAAAAATTCAGTTTAGCGAGTCAGATAGTGTGATTGCCCGAGAACCGGAGCGGATTGGACTTCTGGGGTCCCCGCCAGCGGCTTGCCGCGTAAGGGCGGGGCAGAAAGTCCATGAGC
>JANMEX010000167.1:0-2885 GCA_031377485.1 Phyllobacteriaceae bacterium | reverse complement strand
CTAAAGCCGGGGTGCTCCCTCTAAATTCAGAACAGAAAACAATGGAGAAACAGCAACAAGCGCCAGAACAAGGGAATGTTACACCATCAGGTTCAAGACGTTTCACCCAGAAACAACGGCAGACGCAGCTGATTGTTTTGGGTATGCACACGCAAAAACACCAACCCGCGAAGCACTTTCATTTTGTCATCAAAAGACAGGCGCGCAATAGCCTCTGAGGCCAGCTGCAATGCGTTGATGGATGGGCGATCAAGCATGCCTCTATAGCTGATGCGGAACAAACGCTTCTTCAGATCTTCGCTGGAAGCCGGGGGAGAGCGTGCACCGAGATCCTGCCGCAGGAGACCGCAGTCAGCCCCAAAGATGAAGCCCGCGTTCATGATGACCTGGTTCTCCTGATCGTTCAACGAGGAACCATCCGCTCTTGCTGTACCGTTCACCTCCATAAGAATGCGCAACTGCAAACCAAACCCTGTCAGCACGAAACATCAGACAATCGAGCACAGTGCAGACAGCGGCAACAAGGAAGCGCACGTTCAATATGTGATGCTCCAGCGTGTTCCAGATCGTGACATCCAGCACTTCATTGCCCGGCTGCATCTCAGCTTCCCAGCGAAGAGCATTTGCAGCGAAGGCAAAGTCGATCGGCATTCTTTGAGCGCTTGTCTCCACGAAACGGGAAGATGATCGGGACATGGATCAAGATGCAGTGAAGCTCAGGCAATATCGGCGACAGGCGTATGAACCCTGACCTGCGAAATCTCTTTCCTGAAAACCGAATGGTGCAGAATAACCAGTTGGAGAAACGCGACAATGCAAAGGAAAGCCAGCATGACCGAGTTGGCTATCGCCAGAAATGCCATTTTGCGCCAGGGCTTCGCCGAAAGAAGAAATAATGGCCTGAGCGCCGGAGCCAGCGCTTATATAGCTTTTGCAAAACCGCAGACCCCGCCATTTTCTATCTTCCAATGACCCACGTGCGTACCAGCAAATCTACTATCAGGCTGTCCTTTCACCGCAGGCATTTCAGGCACAGCACGCAGCAGGCAGATGACTAAGAGGGCATTCGAGTATTTTCAAAAGTTTGAATTTGAATGTTTGAATTTCAAAAAGAGGGCACTCGAGTTCTCAGGATTTATGGGTTCGTAGTAGCCCGGGGACCCAAAGGCCGAAGGCCGCGTGGGTCGGGCGAATACGTACCCATATATCCTGCCAGTCTTTTTAGGGCATTTGGCGAAAGCGGGAATCTGGCGCGCAAAAACAGGAAATGAACGATGTACCAATCAGCGTCGGGCAGCATATGCCGGCGGGCATCATGGAAACCTCTCGCTGCGAATACACCTCTATATATCCTGCCAAAGCAAGATAACAAAACGGCGGATCTTACGGTCGCGGATGCTTCGGCCGGATTTGGGTCGCGTACACGCTTTGGTATATGAGAAATTGCCAATTTGTTTAGCTCGGGGAAGGGATGGCCCGTCATATGTCCTTTGTAAGCTAAACATGACTAAACAAGGCCATTATTGACTAAACATTCTCACAATCCGCCTGAATTTTGGGCAAATCACAGCAAAATGCGAATTTTTTATGCGATATGAATCAGCATCTTACCGCACTGCAGCATCGAATCTTGGCAATTGTTTAGTTGGATTTATTGACAATAAACTAAATATGACAATTATGTGTCTCAGGGTGGAGAAAAGATGCAAAGTCGTTCGCTTTTCTGCCCTTGATCGAGGCGAGCGACTTCGAGTGGGAGGAATACCATGAAAGCGTTTAAGATGGGCGCAGCCGCTGCTGCCCTGATGACTTCCGTTGCATTTTCGGGTTCGGCTCTGGCAGCCGACAAGGAAATCACGCTGTGCTGGGCTGCCTGGGATCCGGCAAATGCCCTGGTTGAATTGTCCAAGGACTTCACAGCACAGACCGGTATCAAGATGAAATTCGAGTTCGTGCCGTGGGGCAATTTTGCCGACCGCATGCTCAACGAATTGAACTCCGGTGGCAAGCTCTGCGATCTGATGATCGGCGACAGCCAGTGGATCGGCGGCGGCGCAACATTCGGCCACTATGTCAAATTGAATGACTTCTTCGACAAGGAAGGCATCAAGATGTCGGACTTCATGCCGGCAGCGGTAGAAGCCTACTCGACATGGCCGAAGGGTTCGACAAACTATTACGCACTGCCTGCAATGGGCGATGCGCTCGGCTGGGTTTACCGCAAGGACTGGTTCGCCCGTCCGGAAATCCAGGCAGCCTTCAAGGAAAAGTACGGCCGCGATCTGGCTCCGCCAAAGACCCAGAAGGAAATTCTTGAAATCGGCCAATTCTTCCAGGGCCGCGAAATCGATGGCAAGAAGGTTTATGGTATTGCCCAGTACACCGAGCGTGGCTCGGAAGGCATCTCCATGGGCTTCACCGGCGCAATGTATCCGTTTGGCGTGAAGTACGAAATGACGCCGGGCAAATATGACGTCGAAGGCGCGATCAACTCACCGAAGGCTGTTGAAGCCCTCGAGTTCTATAAGGAAATGTACAAGACCACGACACCTCCGGGCCACTCGGACGCCTACATGGTTGAAAACCTTGACGCCTACAAGTCCGGTCAGGTTGCCATGCAGATGAACTGGTTCGCCTTCTTCCCGGGCATTGCCAAGGACGAAGCCGTGGGCGGCGAAGTTTCCGGCTTCTTCCACAATCCGGGTCAGGATGTTGAAGGTTCGGCACTTGGTGGTCAGGGCATCTCCGTGGTCTCCTATTCGGATCACAAGGACGAAGCGCTTGCCTACATCAAGTGGTTTGCCGAACCTTCAACATCCTGACCCGGATTGTGGAAGAAGCCGGAAACTTCGCCGCCCACGGCTTCGTCCTTGGCAATGCCCGGG
>JANMEX010000134.1:0-5256 GCA_031377485.1 Phyllobacteriaceae bacterium | reverse complement strand
GCGGCGGTCCATGCGCGAACGCTGGTGATGGATGTAGCCCATCTCGACGAGCTTCTTGAGATTGTAGGAAACGTTGGAGCCGAGATAGTAGCCACGGGTGCGCAGCTCGCCGGCAGTCAGTTCGGATTCGCCAATATTGAACAGCAGCAGCGCCTGAATTGCGTTGATGTCTGAACGGCCTGCACGGTCGAATTCGTCCTTTATCTTGAATCACTCCAGTTGGTTGAGCGGCTTCACCGCCGCCTGCTGGATGTGATCAAGGATGAGTTTGACCGTGCCGGTCGCTCAGACATCAATGCCATCCAGGCGCTTCTTCTTTTCAATATCGGTGAGTCTGAATTGACGGCTGGCGAACTGCGCACCCGTGGCTACTACCTGGGCTCCAACGTGTCGTACAATCTCAAAAAGCTGGTCGAACTCGAATTCATCAGCCATCAGCGCTCCCGCGTTGACCGCCGTTCGGTCCGCATCGCGCTGACCGAAAAAGGCCAGAAGGTCGCCAACGTTGTCGGTGGCCTTTATGAACGCCACGTTGGCAACATCGAAGTCGTCGGTGGCATTGGCGCTGACGAGTTCAAGTCAATGAACAAGATGCTTCAGCGCCTTGACCGTTTCTGGAACGACACGATCGCCTACCGCATGTAAGCGCAAGACAACCGGACGTGATTTCTTGTCCCATGTCCAGATATGAAAAGTCCGGCGCTCCTCCCGCCGGGCTTTTTGTCATTTCCCAGATCGGTGCAAAGCAGCAAGCCGCGGAACCAGTTTTGGTGTCCGTGCTGCATAAGCTTCGTACTGAGGCCGTGATTTGCGTAAGTGAGTTTCTGTCAGCGGAATGGACACCCCGATCATTGCAATGGCCAAGACGACTGGTCCCGCAAAAGCAATCAGTGAATGAGTCACCGAAAACGCCGCCAATCCCATCCCCGACCATAAAATGATCTCGCCCAGATAATTTGGATGGCGCGATATGCTCCATAGACCTGACGTCATCAAGCGCCCGGGCGCGGATGATGATTCTCGGTGCCGGGACAACTGCAGGTCTGCGATCCATTCAACGCTTAGACCAAAAGCGATGACGAGCAATCCGCCAATGAACAATGGGCTGCTCCAGTCACCAACATGTGAACTGGTAGAGACCATATGCAACGGTGCTGCAATGACCCACTGCAAAAATCCTTGAAGCAGAAATATGCTGAAGAGGCTTTTCCACCAGAATTCCCTGCCGCCAGTGGCTCGCATGGCAGCATATCTTGCATCCTCCAGCGTGGATTTTCTATGCCTTGCAATGAGATAGGCTGAAAGTCTGAGCGCCCAGATGATTACTGTGCCTGTCAAAACTGCAGAGGCGATTGTGTAGCCGTTCATCCATCCACTGATCAATGCAATGACAGCAAAACCCGGCCCCCAGTAATAGTCCACATAGCCAGCATCACGAAATCTAACATGAATTAGCCATATTCCAGTGAAAGCGAGGAGAGTGACGAAAAGCGTCGCCGCAAGTGCCGTATGCATGTTTTGTGGCTCCGTTTCGACAGCAAGCGGCATCAAGCCAATTGCAAATCATTAACCTGGTTTTTGCTATGAATTGACCTTGTTTGGGTCTCAGGCACCGTTTGGATTGGTTTACGCAACATGGCAGATAATGGATTGTCAAAATTTGACCGTCGCAGTTTCACCCGGCTCTTGGGTGCAGGACTTCTGAGCGCTGTGGCCATTCCGGCCTATGCACAGACGGTGATTGACGAGATCCTCGTTTCTCCCAAGCGCGGAAACTGGGATGACCAGTTTGATGCAAAATCAGCCGATGGCGGCACGAAGGTCGCTTCGAACCTGCCGATTTTCAGCCCGGAAACGGTTTCCTATATTGAGCGCGCCATCGAACAATATCGTTCCATTGTTGCCGCTGGTGGATGGCCACAGGTGCCAGCTTCCAAAAAGCTGAAACTTGGCGTCTCCGATCCGGCAGTAAGCATTCTTCGCCAGCGCTTGATGGTCACCGGTGATTTGTCGCGCAAGGCCGGCACTTCAGAGAAATTTGATTCTTATGTCGATGCGGCGGTGAAGCGGTTCCAGACACGCCATGGCTTTCCGGCAGACGGAGTGCTTGGCACCTATACGCTTGCCGCACTGAACGTCACGGCGGACGTGCGTCTTGGCCAGTTGGAAACCAATCTTGCCCGCCTTCGCGCCATGTCCGGATCGTTTGGTGATCGCTATGTGATGGTCAACATTCCGGCTGCGCAGATCGAGGCAGTCGAGGGCAACCGCGTCGCGCAGCGCCACACTGCAATTGTCGGTAAGATCGATCGCCAGTCGCCGATCCTCAATTCAAAGATCACCAACATCGTGGTCAATCCTTACTGGAACGCACCGGTTTCAATCGTCGAAAAAGACATTATTCCGCTGATGCAGAAGGATCCGAACTACCTCAAGGACAATGCGATCCACATCTATGGTCCGGATGGTCAGGAAATTGATCCGGTCAACGTCAATTGGGGATCAAATGAAGCCGCGAGCTACCGCCTTCGCCAGGATCCGGGCAAAGGCAGCGCCATGGCTTCAATGAAGATCAATTTCCCGAACGAGCACGCTGTTTATATGCATGACACACCCAAACAGGGTCTGTTCAACAAGATCATGCGCTTCGAATCATCCGGCTGTGTGCGCGTGCAAAACGTGCGTGACCTTGGCGTTTGGCTGCTAAAGGACACACCGGGCTGGGACCGCGCGACCATTGAAGCAACCATCGCATCGGGCGACAGCAAGGAAGTTCCGTTGTCATCACCGGTTCCGGTATATTTCACCTACATCACCGCATGGTCCACAGGCGATGGCGCGGTTCATTTCCGTGATGACATCTACAAGCGTGATGGTGCCGACCAGTTGGCATTGGGCACACAACAACTTTAACGGCATCCACATTTTGTCAGAAACCGCATGGTTCTAACGAACCATGCGGTTAATTCTTTTCAGGCGATGAAAATAGCTCAGCTTAGCGCTAGGCCTGTTTGAACGTTAACATACTTATAACCGAGCTATTATAGCCAAGCGTATTTATGTATCACTTGCCGAGCTTTTGCTGAACCAGACCGTAAACGCTGAATCCGATTAGATCCGGCATCGCGTAGTCGGGGAATGCTTTCACAAACTCAGACTGTATTGCTGCATAGTGCGCACCCTGCTTCGCCGGGTCTGACAGTTCCTGCGCCTTCGCTGCCAATCCTTTCACATAGGTATCGACGATCTGGTCTGCCTTGTCGAGGTAGGCGATCTGCTGTGCGACTGCCTCTTTGACGGGAATAAATTGCCCCCGTCCGCCGTAGACCTTTCCTGTCCCGAGGCTGGAAAGCTGTTTGAGGTCTGCCTTCCAGCCGGCAAGTGTGGGAACCGGCTTTCCCTCCACGATGCCGCCTTCAAGCCATGCGTGGTTAAGTGTGGCAACAAGGTCTCCAACGATCAAATCGCCAGTTTGGTCGATCCGCACCACCGTCTGATCGCTCGAAATTCCCGGTTGGTCCAGTTCAAAGAGAGAAATTGTTTCGCCGGATTTCAGCGTGATTACCATTTTGCCGTCAAACGTTGTTTTGACTGGCTCGATTTTCGGATATGTTTCGGCGGTAAAAGCTTTGGCAATTTCAACAAAGAAATAGCGCTTGTAAGCATCAATTCCTGAAATGGAATCCGCTGTTTTAGACGAGGCGATGCTCTCGGCACCGGCATTGTGGAACACCGACAGGGCATTGAATTTGTCCGGATTTGGATGCGTCACAATAATGCGGGTCACAGGCGAGGTCGATTTGGCCTTGATTTCCGCAAGAAGCGCCATGGCATCGGCGGGTGTAAATTGTGTGTCGACAACGGTTATTTCTTTCCCGTCATCATACCACATCGAATGCGTGAAGAACCCTGCACCGCCTGAAGTGAAGACATGGAGTTGGCCGGCAAAAGCCGTGCTTGAAAAGAGTGAAATTGTGGCGGCCATGGTGAAGCGCTTAAGGTGTATTTTCATCAATTATCTCCTTTAAATTGTAGACACAGGAATAAGCTAGATTTTACAACGAAAGGAATCTCGGCATATTCTGACAATAAATATGGTGGAACAGACAAATCATGGCCTACATTGACCCGGATAAGGCGCCGAGCCCGGCATTTGTCCTGACCGAACAGCGCGCGGCTTTTGATGGTCATTGGCATAAGCATCGCCGTGCTCAGTTCATCTATGCCCACAATGGTGTTTTGACCACGCGTACAAAAAGCGGACTTTGGGTGGTACCGCCTGGCAGGGCTCTGTGGATTTTGCCAGGGGAGTTGCACAAGGGATTTGCGCCGAAAAGCTTCTTGCTGAGAACGCTTTATATTGAGCCGGACATTGCACCTTCGCTTAAGCATTGTTGCGTTGTGTCCGTCGACAAACTGTTGGACGCATTAATTGTGGAAGCCTCGACATTTGGAACGGATTTTCCAAAAAGCGGACCACAATGGCGCCTGATGGAGGTCATCTTCGATCGACTTGCCAACCTTGAAACGACCCCATCGTTTTTGCCGACGCCAGAGGACGCGCGGCTCAAAACGCTTACTGCGATGTTGGAAAGTGATGTCGCTGATCAGCGGCCTTTGGAAGACTTGGCATCTGCAAGCGGGATGACAGCGCGAACAGCAGCAAGATTGTTTACCAAGGAAACCGGGCTGACCTTTGCCCAATGGCGGCAACAGCTTCGTTTGCTAAAGTCCATGCAGGCTTTAAGCCTCGGCGAAAGCGTGACAAATGTCGCCGGTGACGTTGGCTACAAAGATGTTTCAGCTTTTATCAAAGTGTTCAAATCCGCCTTCGGCCAAACGCCAGCGAATTATTTCAAAAAAAGAGATGAGTTTTCTTTTGCCCGCCACTGACTTCGCAATTAGTGGTCGCTGCGGCGTTTCGTGACTTTCACTCATGAAACCAATCATGCTAGAGGCGCGGCTCAGTCATCCGCGCCCCGCTTTCCGTAACGAAAGGTCTTCTTGATGTCACAGGCAAACACCGCGTTTTTCAATCGCTCCCTTGAAGAGTCCGATCCCGCACTGTTTGGCGCCATCCGCTCCGAGCTTGGCCGCCAGCGTCACGAAATCGAGTTGATCGCCTCAGAGAACATTGTTTCCCGCGCGGTTCTCGAAGCCCAGGGCTCGGTGATGACCAACAAATATGCGGAAGGCTATTCAGGCCGCCGCTATTATGGCGGTTGTCATTTTGTCGATATCGCCGAAGACCTCGCC
>JANMEX010000111.1:0-3891 GCA_031377485.1 Phyllobacteriaceae bacterium | reverse complement strand
TAAGGGATGAGTCGCAACTTGGTTGTTAGTTCTGCAGCCGCTCGTTGTAGCCGCGTCTGTTCTTTTGCCGATGGAAGAAGACTTGAAGCTATCGTCGTCTCATGATTCGCTGCTTCCTGCGAAGAGAATACGAGATGACGATATTGAAGAGTGTGCTCAAGTCTGGCCGCAGCTTTCGTCGGTAAATTGTGACATCTCGAACTTTGCCCGCCAGACAGCCAAGACCATTCTGGATTGGCTGGAGCGAGGAGTGCAGCCTGAGCCGGAAACGCGCGCACCTGTCCATCTTGTTGTTCGCGCATCCAGCGCCGGGTTGGACAGATGAAGGGACCTTCCGACGCCGTGGCGCAGTTGCGCAACCTGTTCGAAATTGCCGTGGCAACGGCGGACCCGATGCTGATCGTGCCGAAATATTTGCCGCGCAGGCCAGAAGGCTGCGTTGTGATTATCGGCGCAGGTAAAGCTTCCGCGCGGATGGCCGAGGCGCTGGAGAGCGTTTGGGGTCCTTGTGAAGGTTTGGTAATCACCCGCTATGGCTATGGCCGACCATGCCGGGGCATAGAGATTGTTGAAGCTGCCCACCCTGTGCCGGACGAGGCCGGCTTTCAAGCAACGCGGCGAATGCTTGATCTGGTTTCCGGCCTTGGCGAAGGCGATCATGTTGTTGCTTTGATTTCCGGAGGCGCTTCGGCTTTGCTGGTTGCACCTGTTGACGGCGTTTCCCTTGCGGAGAAGCAGGCGGTCAATGCTGCGCTGCTTTCTTCTGGCGCTCCTATTGCCGACATGAACGTGGTCCGCAAACATTTGAGTGTTGTGAAGGGCGGCCAACTGGCTGCGGCTGTATGGCCAGCAGGCCTTTTGACACTGTTGATTTCGGACGTGCCGGGCGATGATCCGGCACTGATTGGGTCCGGGCCGACTTTAGCGGATGAAACAACCACAGCTAATGCGAAGGCAATTCTTGCCAAGTGGGATATTTTCGTTCCGCAATCGGTTCGCGATGCACTCGAACGCCAAAGCGGTGTTGTCGCGCCTGGTGATCCGCGACTTGCCAAAACTGAAAACCGCATTATCGCAGCGCCCGCACAGTCGCTTGAGGCGGCGGCGAAAATGGGGCGAAACGCCGGTTTTGAAGTGCGCATTCTTGGCGATCGAATTGAAGGCGAGGCGAGGGAGGTCGCGCTCACCCAAGCCAGGCTGGCAGTCGATATTCGAACCAATATGAAAGCGGGCGACAGGCCAACGCTTTTGTTGTCGGGCGGAGAACTGACAGTGACAAGCCGCGGCGATGGGGTTGGCGGGCCAAACGCAGAGTTCATGCTGGCGATGGCGATTGCGCTCCAAGGCGCGGCGGGCGTTCATGCCTTGGCCTGCGATACAGACGGAGTGGATGGCGCAGCGGAAATTGCTGGCGCGACAATCGGCCCCGAAACCCTGGCGCAAGCCCGTGCGCTCAATCTTGATCCAGTTGATTTCCTGAGCCGTAACGACAGCCACACTTTCTTCAAGCATATCGGGGCACAGGTGGTCACCGGCCCGACGCTTACCAACGTCAATGATTTTCGCGCAATCCTTATCGAACCGAAAGCAAAGCCATGATTGAACACTGTGTTTTCTGCGCCATCCGCCCCGACGCTTCGCCCGAAGCGCTTGATGATGTCTTTGAACGGCTTGGCAGCTTGCTTGCTATTGTCGACGGGATGGTTGATTTCCGATCCGGAGTGAACCGTGACTATGAGAACAAGAGCGGGCGATATACGCACGGTTTCGTCTGTACTTTCCGTGACCGCGACGCGCACCTTGCCTATGAAAGGCATCCGGTTCACGCTGCTGCCGGGGCTGATCTGGTTGGCCTTTGCGTTGATGGATATGAAGGAATAACGGTGTTTGATCTCGAAGTCTGAGTGGGAGTGGAAAGTTTGCGCGATGGAAGTTGCTTTCTTACAAGCGCGGATTTGTGTGTGCTTATCGATTGAAGGCCTGAATGGCCGACCGAAAATTGATCAAGCCATAGCCGAACTCTACGTCTTTGCCTTTGATGCCGAGGTCCAAGGCAGTTTTGGTCGCGATGCGTTCTATTGCAATGGCTGACTGGGCTGGGTCTCTTCTCATGAGATTGGCCACTGCTCCAGTATAGATTGCTGCAGCAAAGGAAGTGCCTGTCACCGCGTTAAAGCCACCGCCGGGAATGGGAGCCATCACACCGACGCCCGGAGCGGAAATTGCGATATAACTGCCGATGTTCGCCTGCGCCATGCGGTGATTTTGATCATCGGTGGCCGTAACAGCGACTACTGATTTGTAGGCTCCGGGATAGGCGACAGGGGCTTTCGGGCCATTGTTGCCGGCGGCGGCGACGAGCAAAATTCCGCGTTCGAATGCGGCGTTGCAGGCTTGTTCGAACAGGTTGTTGCGGGGGCCGACAAAGCTCATGTTGACGATCTGCACGTTTTGTTCGGCTGACCAGTCGAGCGCGGCCAGAATGGCATTGGCATTTGACCGGCCGTTTTCAAAGGCGCGGGCATGATAGATGTGAGCGCCCGGCGCGACGCCTTGGAAAACATCCTGTCCGGCAATGAGGCCGATGATGGAGGTGCCGTGATCGGCATTGACAATAGGAGTATCGGGCAATGCGTCGAAATCATCGGCGACAATGTTGGCAAGCGCCGGATGGGTCTTGTCACGTGCAGTGTCTATCACGGCGATGCGGATGTTTGACCCGTCGGGGTTGTTCTGGCTGAAATTGATATTTTCCAGTGCGTAATTGCTTACGGTATCGGCTTGCTGGAGTGTATAGATATGGTTTGGTTCGTAGCCAATTGCGCGGCCATCCTGATTGAGTTGTGCCAATACGAGCGCGACTGAGCGGCCATCGGGAATTCCAAATCGAACCACGCCGGTTTTGAGGAGAAACGATGTTCGAACCGAGCGCACTTCGAGCCCCAGCGTCAGGGCAATATCTTGAATTGCCTGCTGATCGCCATTGATTGTGACCAACACTTCATCAGGAACAAATGCGCCGCTTACGGAGACGAGGGGCTGGGTGGAAGCAAAATCCCTTGTTGGTGGCACTGTTCCGTTTCGTGGGGCCGGATTTGCAGGCGCGGCTACTGCTTGCGGCGTGAGCGCTTTCGATGCCTCTGGAGGCGTGGATCGGAAGAGATCAATGAGCAGCGAAGGAAGCTCTACTCTTTCAGTGCTGAAGGCAGGTTTTGGCGCATCCGAAGTGCTCGATTTGGCAGACTGCGCAACTGCGGACTGTGTCAAACCAACGCCGAAACCAGACGTTAGGAGAATGACAAATGCCAAGTGAACGAGCGTTTTAAGGTGCATCCGGTTTCTTTCCGGCGATCAGTTTTTCGACAAATGGCGAAGTCGCCAGTTTCTTCGACAGCAGATCGTAGTCTGCGACCGTTTCGACTGAAAACGCAACCTTGAATGTCGAACCGGATATCGGGCCGCTGGCAATTTGACCGCTGTTGTCTTGCAGCAATCTGGTTATGTCTGCGAGCGATGCAGTTGGAGCAAATGTAATCAACAGGAAAGGTGCATTGGCACTTTCTCCGGTTCCGGCGACTTGAATGTCACCGGGCGTGCGGCCGCCGATGTTTTGCACTGCGACAACCGTCAGAACAAGTGCCGCGGCGGCCGTGGCCAGAATCAAGGGCGCTGGTATTGCAAACGTTTTGGCAAGAAATGCCGAAAGGCGGGATACAGGCGAGGCGCGCGGTGTCGCTTCCTTTTCGAGGCTCTCGCTGAAACGTTTGAACGTATCGGCGCGCGGACGAATTGCTTCATTGTCCGCTGATACAAGCACCATTTCACTTTCGGCAGCCATCAACGCATCTTCTGCTGACGGGTCATTGGCAAGCCAGTCTTCGACCCGTTGCA
>JANMEX010000081.1:0-2258 GCA_031377485.1 Phyllobacteriaceae bacterium | reverse complement strand
GAGCGAGAGCCGTTTCACGGCTTCGCAAGGAGAGCAAAAAATGGAACGAAAATATCTCGAAGAGCTTCGCGACAAGGTGTCCTGCGGTGCGGTCCTGGAAAATGACGGCTGGAAAATTGATCGCAAAGAAAGCAGCAAAGGTGCCGTCAAATACCGGCGCGGTGTTGGCGAGATCGTTATCGTCACCCATCATGGCAAAGGCTGGTTTGATCCTATGTCGGAGGCCAAAGGTGATGTGTTCGGACTGTCAAAACACCTCGGCAATTTTGGCTTTGTTGAAGCATTGGAACGGGTCGGTGAATTGGTTGGTTTTGCGACGTCGCAGCCGGTCTGGAAGAAGCCATGCAGGGAAAGGAACATTTCCTCTGTCACAACACGATGGAATGCCAGACTACGCGTCAAGCCCGGTTCCGCGACGTGGCGCTATCTCAACGAAGAGCGCCGCATTCCACAACACATTCTCCACCGAGCCAATGCCCAGGACTGCATCCGAGAAGGCCCGTTTGGCAGCCTCTGGGCAGCACACAGGGACGCCTCTGGATTGGTCACAGGCTGGGAGGAACGCGGGCCGCAATGGCGCGGCTTTGCGACTGGCGGGTCGAAGCGGCTGTTTCATTTTGGTGAGGCCAGCCCGACAAGGCTCTGCGTCACAGAGGCGGCAATTGACGCCTTGAGCCTTGCTGCCCTCGAGACAGCGCAGTCCGCCAACTCTGCCAAGACACTTTATGTCAGTACCGGCGGCGGCTGGTCGCCAAACACTGATGCCATGCTTCGACGTTTTGCTCAAACTCCCGGCCTTCATCTCATCTCTGCGACCGACCGGAACCGGCAGGGTGAGACTTACGCCGGGCGGCTGCGTCTTATCGCCGACGAAGCTGGCTGCCGGTTTTCGCGTTTGTTGCCGGATCATGAAGACTGGAATGAAGACCTGAAGGCTTTGCCGCATCGTCTCGGCAAAGCCAAAAATGGGGCAGGGGAAATAGACGGAATAAAACCCGGCTGCCGCGTGCCCGAAGGCGCGCGTCAAGGGTGAAGCTTCGCCCGCAAGCGCGGCCCTTGACCCGTCCTCCGGGACGCGACCGCTGATGTGAGGTCATGAGAAAGCATGAGGACAAGGTGTGGCCGCAGCGGCTGCACCGCCTCTACTTTCGACCAAAGGAGCTGTCATGCAAACCTCTCATTCGTTTCGCAAAGTGTTTCAGGGTGTCGCCAGCCGATACCAGATGTTCCAGATTTTCAACCGCCATAGTGAGGCGCCGTTTGATGAACCCCGCCATTCGGGCTTGATCTATGCGGGAGAGTGGTTCGAGATCAGTGAGGGAGACCATGATTACATGTTCGAAATCCTCCCGCCTCTGTTTGTGCGGGGCGACCTGTTCGCAATGAAAGAGTTCCAAGCAGGGCATGTAACGAGCGTATTTCTGGCGCTGACCGTCGATGAAGTGTGCCGCTGGTTCCACGGCTACTGTGACCTGTCAGACAAAAGCTCACCCGAACGTCTCCGCGCTGCAATCATTGAACGCGAATCGAATCCTGTCCGGGCGATGGCGCGCGAGGAGCGGCTTGAGCATATCTGGAGCAGCACGCACGGCGACTACCGCGGCTATGCCGGTCAACGGTTTTCAGTTGCCAAACGCGGGCATCGCACCGTGCTGTTCTGTGGCGGAAGGCAAGCCATGACACTGAAGCTGCTCAATGAGCTCAGCGATGACGAAATCGCCGCCAAACTGCCGGTGCAGCTCCGCTTCCTGCCGGAACTGATCGCCGCTTAAGCGGCAGCAACGTTCGGCGCAAGTCGCGCGGTTGCAAACCTAACGCGTCCCATCCCCTCAAATTCCGTCCATCAAACTCTTCGCAGGCTCCGCCCCGAGGCGTGATGGCGTTCGCTTTTCAAAGGAGTTTATCCCATGTCGCATGACCCGTTCACGCTCGATCTCTTCGGCAAACCGCTCTCAGCGGATTTGGCCTCTCGGCCATTCCGATTGATGGCGGCAGTGATGATCGTTTTGATGACGACGATCACAGCCTACCGCATCACTTGCCAAAGGACACGCAACATAAGCCGGTCTTGGCGCACACCGATGAAGCGCGCAATTTCCGGCTCAGCGGAAACCGCAGTTTGGCCAAAACCTGGAAGGAGCGCGCCCGTGACAATCTCGCCGCCATCAAGCTGGCGGCGTTGATTGAAGGTGAGCAGCGATGCGCAACACCTGAAGAGCAGGCGAAACTCATCCGTTTCGCCGGCTTTGGCGCGTCGG
>JANMEX010000080.1:0-21455 GCA_031377485.1 Phyllobacteriaceae bacterium | reverse complement strand
TCAGCGCCCGCCAGAAAAAGATGATGGCACCAATGGTCATGACCATGGCGAATGTCAGCACCGTTCCATCGGACAGCCAGTCTTTTGCCGGGCCTTCTTCCAACACATATTCGAGTGAACCAAGAAATGCCGCCATTGCGCCCAGACCGATCCAGTCGAACTTGTCGAACAATGAACGGTCCGGCTTGTCAAAATCGATCAGGTTCCAAGTTGTGATGGAAACAATGATGCCGGGAATGACATTGACCAGAAACAGCCAGTGCCAGGAAAAGGCGTGGCTTAAATAGCCGCCGACGGTCGGCCCGATGGTTGGCGCAAGTGTTGCGACGAGGCCGATGATCGGCGAAACGATGGCGCGCTTTGAAGGTGGAAATATCGTGAACGCGGCAGCGAAAACGCTCGGGATCATTCCGCCGCCGATAAAGCCTTGTATTGCACGGTACACAATCATCTGATCGATATTTGTGGCGGTGGCGGCTAAAGCGCTGGCGGCAGTGAAGCCTGCGGCACTGACGGCAAACAAGACGCGCGTTGACAAAAGCCGACTGAGAAAGCCGGACAGCGGGATCATGATGACTTCGGCAATCAAATAGGATGTCTGTACCCAGGGGATTTCATCCGCGCTGGCGCCAAGTCCTGCCTGAATCTCGGAAAGTGAAGCAGACACGATCTGGATGTCAAGAATTGCCATGAACATGCCGAAAACCATGGCGAAAAATGCCACGATCCGCCGTGTGCTCATCGGTGCCGCTGCTTGGACCAAAGGTTGGGCCAACGGTCGGACTGGGGGCGGCATGGTGCTTGTAACCGACATGATACGTGTGCGATCAATTCGCCGTGTCTGACTTGGCCGTGCGCGTGTCGATATCCACCGTGACGCTCAGGCCGGAAAGCAGAAGACCTTCATCCAGCAGCTCTTTGGGCACGGCAACACGCACGGGGACGCGCTGGACAATCTTGGTAAAGTTGCCGGTCGCGTTTTCCGGCGGCAGCAAGGAGAATTCAGCTCCGGAGGCTGGAGCGATCGATTCTACCTTGCTTTCAAATTTTCGTCCCGGCAGTGCATCAACAGTGAAGATCACCTTCTCACCGACAGAGATCTTGCCGAGTTGGGTTTCCTTGAAATTCGCCTCGATAAACAGGCGATCAGAGGGAACCAGGGCAGCAAGCCTCTGGCCCGCACCCACAAGATCACCTTCTTGCGTGGCCATGTTGCCGACAATGCCATCGAACGGAGCACGGATTTCCGTGAATTTCAGGTCGCGCTCACTCTTGTCATGCTGGAGCTGCAGGGCTTTTCCACCGCTTTGGGTTTCGGCAAACTGTGCTGCAAGCACGGCAATATTGGCCTTGGCCGTTTCCACTTTTGCCTTGGCACCCGCCAGCGACGCGGAGGCAAGATCAAAAGCGGCTGTGGCATTGTCCGACGTTGCCTGACTGCCAACGCCGTTTTGACGCAACTGCGTTGCGCGCTCCATGGCTTGCTTGGCATTCTTGAAGCTGGCTTCAGATGCCTGAAGCCCAGCTTGCGCTTCAACCAGCCCGGCTTCAGCAGCTGACTTTTGTGCGGCAACACGGTCCAGAGTTGATTTATGGCTTTCGATCTGAGCCAAAGCCATATCGCGGGCGATGCGATAGTCACCGTCGTCAATCAAGAACAACAAATCCCCGGCCTTTACCGGAGCGTTTTCCTTGATCTTGATGCCTGCCAGATAGCCAGAAACTTTGGAGGCAATGTCGGCATTGTCTGCTTGCACATAGGCATCGTCAGTAGAGATCATGAAACGACCGTCAGTCCACCATGAATAGCCGTAAGTGCCACCGAAATAGGCCGCACAGGCCAAGATGGCACCGAGAACAAGACGCTTGCGAATGGAACCGCCCTTTTTTGCCGTTGCCTTGGAAATTTCCGGGTCTGGCACGGCGACCGGTGACACAGGTTCCACGGCCGGGATCTCACGTTCCGGGTGAGGAGCGGTATGAGGGGCCGGAAATGGCTTGACTTCCGCAGTGTGGGTGCCTGTGGCTGAACTCATGATGCAACTTTCAGGAATCTATACAACCGAACATGTGCGCTTATAAAGTTGATATATTCTTGCATTTCAAATACCGCAAGAGTAAATCGAACCATGCAGTTCGATTTTTATAAATAGGCGACATGCGATGTCAACTGAATCAAAAGTTCAATCATGCGAGCCGACAAAACGCCGCGGGCGTCCCGTTGGTGCGGGCATTGATCCGGCAAAGCGGCAAAAAATTATGGAGGGTGCACATCGCGTGTTTCATGATTTCGGGTTTGATACCGCGAGCATGCAGCAAATTGCCCAGACAGCCGGCGTTTCCAAGGGCACTCTTTATGTCTACTTCGCCAACAAGGAGGATTTGTTCGAAGCTCTGGTCGATAGCCAGCGTGAATTGATGTTTGGCGATCTGAAGAAAGTTGCGGAAACAGCACCAACTTTGGAGCAAGGCTTGCTGGACTACGGAATGCTATTCACGCGCAAGGTCCTTTCAGACAATGGCATAACGGCCCAGCGCGTCCTTTTGGGTGTGGTGGACCGCCAACCAGAGCTTGGGCTTCAGTTTTATGAACGAGGTCCGGCACGCGGGCACAAGCTTTTGCAGACACTGCTTGATCGCTTCAACAAACTTGAAGCGTGCGATATTGCCGATACAGGATTGGCCGCTTACCAGTTTGCCGAACTTTGTCTTGCGCAAAACTACCGTCAGCGCCTTTTCGGCTGGCAACCGGAGGCAACCAGCGAGGACGATATCTCCAAAGTGGTCAACGCAGCCGTCAGCCTATTCATGAAGGCTTATGCGTTCGTGCGCCCGGAAACCGGAATAAAAACTGCGACTGAATGAGCGCGCAGATCATAACCGTCAGCGGTTTTGACAATTGCTTGTGAGGATGTCGCCATCTGCCATTTCCTGCCTTTTGGCGGGGCAGGCAATTTGGTGACGACGCGGCCCTCATTTCGGTTGATGACGATGGCGACAGTGTCGGTCTTTTCTTTGGCCTTGCCGCCGGTAGACAGGATCAATCCGAGGAACCGGTTTTCCGGATTTTCCCAGTCCGTATTTTGCATCTCATTGCCATCTGCACGGAACCAAAACACATCCGGTGAAACCGCGCCGTCTTTCGACTCTCCAGACAAGAGCGCCAGAGAGCAAAGCGCTGGATGATTGGAGCGCAAAGCGGAGAGGCTGGCGGTGAATTTCTCCAGTTCAACGTCCCGTCCTGGCCAGTCTAGCCAAGTAATCTTGTTGTCTTGCGCATAGGCGTTGTTGTTGCCCTTTTGCGTACGCCCGAATTCGTCACCGGCGGTCAGGAGCGGCGTGCCGCGCGAGACAAACAGCAAAATGAGCATCGCCTTGACATCTGCCAGGCGCGCGGCGCGGATGGCAGGGGCAGGCGTTTCGCCTTCACTTCCATGATTCCAGGAAAAATTCTCACCATGGCCATCATGATCATTCTCGCCATTTCCAAGATTGTGCTTGCGCTTGTAGGCCGTCACATCGTGCAAGGTCAGCCCGTCATGGGCGGCGAGAAAATTGACAGACCGTGATGAAGAGGGCCACTTGCCGAAATAATCCGAAGACCCGGCAAGGCGGGTGGCAAGCGCACCAAGCGTGTGCGGATCGCCGCGCCAAAACCGGCGGACATCATCGCGGTACCGGTCGTTCCACTCGGAAAACTGCGGCGGAAATTGACCCAGTTGATAACCGCCCGGCCCTGTATCCCATGGTTCTGCTATCAGCGTTGCGGCACCCAAGACCGGATCGTGGCGGATTGCCTCAAACAACGGCGCGTGCGGTGAAAAACCGCGTGCGGTACGGCCAAGGACGGTCGCAAGATCAAAGCGGAAACCATCCACGCCGCCATGCAGCACCAGGTGCCGCAAGGAATGAATCACCAGATCGCGTACAGGCGCGCGGTCAACTGCAAATGTGTTGCCGGTGCCTGCGTCATTGATCAATGCTCCCGGCTCATCTTGATGATGACGGTAATAGAGCGCGTTATCCAGACCGCGGAAGGACAACACCGGCCCATAAACGTCGCTCTCCCCGGTATGGTTCATAACGACATCAAGGATCAGTGCGATGCCTTCCTTGTGCAAAGCATCTGCCACGAGGCGAAGATCGGAAACGCCGTTTGGCGCCAGACGCGGATCGAGCGCCATGAACGAGACCGGATTATAGCCCCAGGCGTTAGCAAGACCATGCGGGGCAAGGTGGCGCTCGTCGATCCAGGCGTTTACCGGCATCAATTCGACGGCCGCAACGCCGAGTTTTTTGAAGTGGGCGATGGCGGCCGGATGGGCGATGGCGGCAAGTGTGCCACGCAGCTTCTCGGGAATGTCGGGGTTTTGCTTTGTAAAGGCTTTGACCGGCACTTCGTAGGTGAGTCCGCCCGGGGTCGGCGAGAAAGGTGCGCGGTGTTTGGGGTGCTCAGGCTGCTGCAGAACAGATTTTGGCGCAAACGCGCGGGTATCAACACCCTTGGCAGCAAGATCGGGATGCCACTGGAACGGGCGGTCGATCTGCGGAGCATAAGGATCAACAAGAAGTTTCGAAATATCGAAACGGTGCCCAGCCCATGGCTCCCATGCGCCATCCGCGCGGTAGCCATACTTTTGGCCGGGTTTCAGCCCTTTGACATGGATGGAAAACTGCCCGCCCGGCACACGCTCCATTTCGAACCGCTTGGTTTCCTTGTTGCCGCTTTCGTCAAACAGGCACAGCCAAAGGGCTGTTGCATGATGCGAGACAACAGAAAAGCGGACGCCGGTTGCGTCATGATGTATGCCGGGAGTGAAATGCTTCATGTGATAACAGACGGTTCTCCGCGGCCGGTCTTGGCGCGTATTCCGGCTAATTTATCGGCTGCCAGAACAAGATCTGCAAGTGCTGTCTGCGTCTCGATATTGTGTTTGGAGGCATTTGGCTCATAGCGCTCGATATAAACGCGCAGCGTTGCACCAGAAGTCCCGGTGCCTGATAGGCGGAAAACCACCCGCGAACCGCCCTCAAACAAGATCCGGATGCCTTGATGGGCACTGACCGAGCCATCGACCGGATCGAGATATGAAAAATCGTCCGCCTTTTCGATCACCAGATCACCGAACTTCTGGCCAGGCAAGTTCGCCATTGCAGCACGCAAATCTTCCATGAGACCGTTTGCGCGGTCGCTGTCGACCTCTTCGTAATCGTGCCGCGAATAATAGTTGCGGCCATAGTCGGCCCAGTGTTTTTCAACAATGTCTTTCATGCTCTCGCCGCGCACGGCCAGAATATTGAGCCAGAGAAGAACTGCCCACAGGCCGTCTTTTTCGCGCACGTGGTCAGAGCCCGTGCCAGCGCTTTCTTCGCCGCAGATCGTCACCTTGCCGGCGTCGAGCAGATTGCCGAAGAATTTCCAACCCGTTGGCGTTTCATACATTCCGATGCCAAGTTTTGCGGCAACTCGGTCAGCAGCACCGGAGGTGGGCATGGAGCGGGCAATGCCCGCAAGCCCACGTTTGTAGCCAGGCACGAGGTGAGCATTTGCGGCCAGCATGGCAACCGAGTCTGATGGCGTGACAAAGATATGCTTGCCGATGATCAAATTGCGGTCGCCGTCACCATCGGACGCAGCACCAAAATCCGGCGCGTCCTTGCTCATCATGAGTTCATAGAGTTCATGTGCATGGACAAGGTTGGGATCAGGATGATGTCCACCAAAATCCGGCAGTGGAATGAAATTGACCACCGAGCCTACGGGTGCGCCGAGGCGGCGCTCGAGGATTTCCTTGGCATACGGGCCAGTCACCGCGCTCATCGCGTCAAAACGAAGCGTCAAACCTGATTTGATCTTGGCGCGGATCAGGTCGAAATCGAACAGGGTCTCCATCAGTTCGGCATAATCGGCGACCGGGTCGATCACTTCGACCGCCATGCCTGCGACATCAAATGTGCCGGTCTTGTCCAGATCGATGTCGGCCGTATTGATCGTCAGATATTGGTCAATGGACTTGGTGCGGGAAAAAATTGCATCGGTGATTTTTTCGGGTGCCGGACCGCCGTTGCCGATGTTGTACTTGATGCCAAAATCTTCGGTCGGACCGCCCGGATTGTGGCTGGCCGACAAGATGAGGCCGCCGAATGCCTTGTATTTTCGAATTACATGAGACGCGGCGGGTGTCGAGAGTATGCCGCCCTGTCCGGTCATCACCTTGCCAAAGCCGTTGGCCGCCGCCATGCGAATGGCGATCTGGATAACTTCGCGATTGTAGTAGCGGCCGTCGCCGCCGATCACCAACGTTTTGCCCTTGAAGCCATCAAGGCTGTCGAACACCGACTGGATAAAGTTCTCGGCGTAGTTCTTCTGCTGAAACACAGGGACCTTTTTGCGAAGGCCGGAGGTACCGGGCTTCTGGTCGGTGAAGGGCTTGGTGGCGACGGAGACAATCATCAGTGTTTGCTCTTCAACAGGGTTTGATAAAGATTGGCATAGACGCTGGCGCTGCGTTCCCATGAGACATCGCATCTCATGCCGGTCAGTTGCATGGCTTTCCACGCGGCGCGGTTTGAATGCAGCGCGATCGTTCGGGAGATCACGTCGTTCACCGATGCGGTATCGACCGGAGCGAACTGCAGGCCGGTAGCGACGCCAAGCGACATGGCTGCATCATTGGCATCAATCACCGTATCGGCGAGCCCGCCGGTGCGTGCCACGACCGGGATGCAGCCATAACGCAAAGCATAGAGCTGTGTGAGACCGCATGGCTCGAAGCGGGACGGGATGAGGATGGCATCGCCCCCCGCCTGCATCAGGTGTGAGAGTGCTTCATCATAGCCGATGACAACGCCGACCTTCCCCTTGTGGCGGGCGGCAGCGGCATGGAGTTGGCCTTCGATGGCAGCATCGCCTGACCCAAGCACGGCCAACGAACCGCCAAGCGAGACGATGGTGTCTGCGGCCGCTGCCAACAGATCCAGGCCTTTTTGCCAGGTCAGGCGGCTGATGACGATGAACAGAGGACCGGAAGATGGCGAAAGTCCGAATTTTTGTTCCAAAGCCTCGCGGTTTGCCTGCCGGTCAGCAAGCGTCTTTGCCGTAAATGTCTTGGCTATATCCGCATCGGTCGCAGGGTTCCAGACATCAATGTCTATCCCGTTGACGATGCCATAAACACTGGAAGACCGGGCATTGAGAAGGCCGTCGAGGCCCATGCCGAATTCCGGCGTGCGAATTTCGCGGGCGTAGGTGGGGCTGACGGTTGTTACCGCCCAAGCCGATTGCAAGCCGGATTTCAGATATCCGACACCGCCATAATATTCGACGCCGTCAACGCCGTAAGCGTGAGCAGGAAGCCCGAGCGCCGGGAAGATATCGGCTGCGTACCGACCTTGGAAAGCCAGATTATGCACGGTCATAATCGACGGTGTCGCATGCGCCGCGCCGTATTTCAGGTAGGCCGGAACAAGCCCTGCCTGCCAGTCATGAGCGTGGACAATGTCCGGCGTCCAGCCCTCGACAGCGCCTTCCGCAATGCGTGCGGCGATCATCGAAAGCGCGCCAAAGCGCATCCAGTTGTCGGGCCAGTCCTTGCCGGTCGCATCGCCGTAAATGCCGCCGTCCCGGGTATAAAGATGCGGAGCATCTATGACAAAGACATCCAGACCGCCTGCCTTGCCGGATATGACATGCGCCTCGCCGCCATGCAGCGAGGAGAAATACATGACAGACCGGCCGTCTTTCAGCGCAGCCATGACTTTTGGATATCCTGGCACCAGTGAGCGCATGTCAACGCCGTTGGCAGCCAAGGCGCCCGGAAGCGCACCGGCAACGTCCGCCAACCCGCCGGTTTTCACCAGCGGGTAGATTTCGGAAGCAACGGACAGAACTTTCAGCGTGGACTTGGCCAAACTCTTACCCCAGACGATCGATCATCGATTGCGTTATCAGGCAAACGCCCTTTTCGGTGCGGCGGAAGCGGCGTGCATCTTCTTCCGGATCCTCACCAACGACGAGACCCTCTGGGATGACAACGCCGCGGTCGATCACGACTTTTTTCATCTGCGCATTGCGGCTGATGATGACTTCCGGAAGAACCACGGCCTCATCCAGCGAAGAGAACGAGTTTGCCCGAACACCGGTGAACAACAGGCTTCGCCGCAATGCAGCGCCGGAGACGATACAGTCACCTGACACCAGCGAGGAAATTGCCGAGCCGCGACGTCCCTCTTCATCATGTACAAATTTCGCAGGCGGCTTGATCTCGGCATAGGTCCAGATCGGCCATTCCTTATCGTAAAGATCCAGTTCCGGCGTGATGTCTGTCAAATCGATGTTGGCTTCCCAATAGGCATCCACTGTTCCCACGTCGCGCCAGTATGCCTCGCGCTCGAAGGACGAGCGAATGCAGGATTTTGCGAACCGATGGGCAACGGCTTTGCCATGCTCGACGATGTAGGGAATGATATCCTTGCCGAAATCGCGGGCGGAATTGGGATCAGCGGCATCGCGCTTCAGTTCTTCAAACAGGAATTTCGTGCGGAAAACGTAAATGCCCATCGACGCCAGCGCGAGATCCGGCTGTCCGGGAATTGCCGGCGGGTCTTTCGGCTTTTCGACGAAGGCGACAATCTGGTCCTTTTCGTCAACGTGCATCACGCCAAAGCCGACGGCTTCCATGCGTGGCACTTCAAGGCAGCCGATGGTTACGTCCGCATTCTGGTCCACATGCTGACGCAGCATCAACTCATAGTCCATCTTGTAGATGTGGTCGCCTGCCAGAATGACGATATATTCGGGGCCGTAGCTCTCGATGATGTCGATGTTCTGGAAGACGGCATCGGCAGTGCCTGCATACCATTGATCTTCCGAGACGCGCTGGGAAGCCGGCAAAATGTCGAAGCTTTCGTTGCGTTCCGTGCGCAGAAAGTTCCAGCCGCGCTGGAGATGGCGGATCAGCGAATGGGCTTTGTATTGCGTTGCCACACCCATGCGGCGGATGCCGGAATTGAGCGCGTTCGACAAGGCAAAATCAATAATCCGGCTCTTGCCGCCGAAATAGACGGCCGGTTTGGCACGAAAATCAGTCAGCTCCATCAGGCGCGATCCGCGCCCGCCTGCCAGCACATATGCCATGGCATCGCGGGCAAGAGGCTGTGTGTATTTGTTGAGCATGAGCGGTCTCCTCCCAAAGTCCGTTAATTGTCAAATTCGAATATCATGGTCGCAAGCGGCGGCAGATTGATCAAGGCCGCGGCAGGCTGGCCTTCATGTCCGGGCTGATCGGCGATGATGACACCGGCGTTGCCCTTGCCCGAGCCACCATAAATTGTGGCATCTGTGTTGATCACTTCGCGCCATCGGCCCTTGGCAGGCAGTGGCAGGCTATAACCTTCGCGCGGGACCGGGGTGAAATTGCATACGACTGCCACCGGCTTTTCCCCCGGCGCAAACCGGGCCCAAGCAAACACCGAATTTTCGCGATCATTGACGACCAGCCACCCGAACCCTTCCGGCTCGCAGTCACGCTGATGCAAGGCGGGGATATCACGGTAAGCCCTGTTCAGATCGCGCATCAGGTTTTGTACGCCCTTGTGCGGCGCATAGTCTAGTTCGTGCCAATCCAGCGAACGGGCTTCCGACCATTCGCCGCGCTGGGCAAATTCCTGACCCATGAACAACAGCTTCTTGCCGGGATAGCCCCACATGAAACCGTAATAGGAGCGAAGGTTGGCAAACTTCTGCCAATCATCGCCCGCCATTTTGGTCAGCAATGAGCCTTTGCCGTGAACGACTTCGTCGTGGCTGATCGGCAGGACGAAATTTTCGGAAAATGCGTAAAGCAGTCCGAAGGTGATTTCGTCATGATGATGGCGGCGATGGATCGGCTCACGCGCGAAATATTCGAGCGTGTCGTGCATGAAACCCATGTTCCACTTGAAACCAAAGCCAAGCCCTCCAGCGTAAACAGGCTGCGAGACTTTCGGCCAGGCTGTGGATTCTTCGGCAATCATCATGAACCCGGGGCGGGCTGCATAGCCTGCCGTGTTGGCTTCCTGAAGGAATGAAACAGCTTGCAGGTTTTCACGCCCGCCATGCTCATTGGGCACCCACTCACCGGCTTTTCTCGAATAGTCGAGGTAGAGCATTGAGGCGACAGCGTCGACGCGCAGACCGTCAACATGGTATTTTTCGGCCCAAAAGACGGCGTTGTTGACAAGGAAAGACTTCACTTCGCGACGGCCGAAATTATAGATCGCGGTGTTCCAGTCGGGATGAAATCCTTGGCGCGGATCATCGTGCTCGTAGAGAGCGGTGCCGTCAAAATGCGACAAACCGTGCGAATCCGTCGGGAAATGCGCCGGTACCCAATCCAGGATGACACTGACGCCGACCTTGTGGGCACTGTCGACAAACCGTGCGAAGGATTCCGGATCGCCAAACCTTGCAGACGGCGCATAAAGGCCGGTGGTCTGGTAGCCCCACGATGGATCGTAGGGATGTTCGGAAATCGGTAGAAACTCGATGTGGGTGAAACCCATATCGACAACATAGGGGATCAGGTCGGCGGCCAATTCGTCGAACGACAAAAACGAGCCATCCGCCTTTTGTTTCCAGGAGCCGGCATGAACTTCATAAGTGGACATTGGCTGGCGACGTGGATCTACGCTGCCCCAATGCTTGGAATGTGATTCATCGTGCCATTCATGGTTCAGCGGACGGGCAACAACTGAAGCAGTGTTGGGACGCAATTCTGACTGGAACGCGAACGGATCAGCCTTCAGCGGCAACACCACCCCGTTTGAACCGAGAATTTCATATTTGTACGGTTCGCCTGCGTGGACACCGGGAATAAAGATTTCCCAGATGCCGGTATCGGTCCGGCAACGCATGGCGTGGCGGCGGCCATCCCAACTGTTGAATGAGCCAACAACCGAGACACGTCTGGCATTGGGCGCCCAGACGGCAAAATGCACGCCATCGGCACCATCATGCTTCATGACATGGGCGCCAAGCTTGTCAAACAGGCGCAGGTGCGAGCCCTCGGCGATGTAGTAATCATCCATCGGGCCAAGGACCGGACCAAAAGAATAGGGGTCGGCAAAGCTCCAGTCGCCATGCGATGCGCGCGCCTGATAGCGGATCGGCTGCTGCGCCTTTATCGCGAGTTCGCCCTCGAAAATCCCGGCATCATGAATGCGAGTCAAAGTGCCGACGGGCGCCCCGGCGAGCGTTGAAGCTTCAAGTGTGTCTGCACCGGGCGCAAAGACCCGCCCGATCCAGCCTGTACCAGACTTGTGGACACCCAGAATAGAAAATGGGTCGGAATGACGTCCTTCCGCAACCGCCTGAAGCGCGTCACGAAACTGGGCCGCTTTCCTCTCAGCGGCCGAAACCGCTTTTGATGGAGTTTTGGTCTTGCTTGCCATTGCTTGCATCCCCTCCCAAGGATGAACCTAGCGCCGAATTGAAAGCGGTTACAAGTCCTATTTCCGATCCTTATTCAGAGCCCGTTACTCCCCAAATTTCCTTGCCATACTGACGGATCGTCCGGTCAGATGAGAACCAGCCAACGCGGGCCGTGTTCAAGATCGCCATACGGTTCCATTCGGCGGGTGTGTTCCACACTGCATCAGCATTGCGCTGTGCCTGATAATAGGCATCAAAATCAGCGGTCACAAGGAACCAGTCCGTGTCATAAAGATTCTGGATCAGATCGCGATAGCGGTTGATGTCGTCAGGCGAAAATACGCCTGAGCCGATTTGCTTGAGCGCTTCGGAAAGTGCAGGCGAGGCGTTGATCACATCACGCGGCGTGTAGCCGTCGCGGCGCAAACCGGCGACCTGTTCGGCCGTGAGGCCGAAGATAAAGATGTTTTCATCGCCGACATGATCACGAATTTCAACATTCGCGCCATCCAGCGTGCCGATGGTGATGGCGCCGTTCAACGCGAATTTCATGTTGCCTGTGCCGGAAGCCTCCAGGCCTGCCGTTGAAATCTGTTCAGACAGATTGGCAGCCGGGATCATCACTTCAGCGGTGGAAACATTGTAGTTTGGAATAAAGACAATCTTGAGAAGGCCCCGCACCGCGGGATCAGCGTTGATAACCTTTGCAACATCATTAGCCAGCTTAATGATTAGCTTTGCGTTCCAATAGGAGGGCGCTGCCTTGCCGCCGAAGAACTTGACACGCGGCACCCACTCCTTGTGCGGATTGGAGCGGATCTGGTCATAAAGCGCCACTGCCTCGATGATGTTCAGAAGCTGGCGCTTGTATTCATGGATGCGTTTGATCTGGATGTCGAACAGGGCTTTTGGATCAATCCGCACGCCGACACGTTGGCGCACAAGCGCGGCAAGGCGCTCCTTGTTGGCCTGCTTGACCTTGGCGAATTTCGCCTGAAAGGCGGAATCGGTGGCAAACGGCTCCAGCGCGACCAGCTTTTCAGCGTCGTCCAGAAAACCATCACCGATTGCTTCATGGATAAGACCGGAAAGGCCCGGATTGCAACCGTTCAGCCAGCGGCGCGGAGTCACACCATTGGTCTTGTTGTTGATCCGGTCGGGATAAAGGCGGTGAAGGTCAGCGAAAACCGTTTGCTTCATCAATTCCGTGTGCAGCGCCGAAACGCCGTTGATCGAATGCGAGCCGACAAAGGCGAGCTGTCCCATGCGAACGCGGCGACCGTTGGATTCGTCAATCAGCGAAATAGCAGCGACATCGTGATCGCCAAATCCGCGCAGTTTGCGCGCTTCCTGGATAACACCGGCGTTGATGCGGTAAACAATCTGCATGTGGCGCGGCAACAGGCGCTCGAAGAGTTCGACCGGCCAAGTTTCCAACGCTTCAGGCAGCAGGGTGTGGTTGGTGTAGCCGAACGTTCCCTTGGCCAGCGTCCAGGCAGTATCCCAATCAATACCGTGCACATCGGTCAGCAGCCGCATCAGTTCAGTGACGGCGACGGCCGGGTGGGTATCATTGAGCTGTATGGCAACCTTGTCCGGCAGATTGAGGAAATCCGGATATTGCTGCCGATGGCGGCGCAAGATGTCCTGCAGCGATGCTGATGAGAAGAAAAATTCCTGCCGCAGCCGCAGTTCCTGACCGGCTTTGTGAGAATCTGCAGGGTAAAGTACGCGGGTGATCGCTTCTGCAGCAACGCTTTCGCGCAAGGCGCCGGCATGATCACCCGAGTTGAACGCGGCAAGACTGATCGGATCAATCGGCTGGGCTTCCCAAAGCCGCAGTGTGTTCACCCGCTTGGCTTTCCAGCCAACAACCGGCGTGTCATAGGCAACCGCGATGACGCG
Source organism: Phyllobacteriaceae bacterium (assembly GCA_031377485.1). Classification (GTDB taxonomy): domain Bacteria; phylum Pseudomonadota; class Alphaproteobacteria; order Rhizobiales; family Rhizobiaceae; genus JANMEX01. Next base: position 8,140 of record JANMEX010000080.1, on the reverse strand, counting down.
TTCATTCGGTTTCCAGACATGGCGTGGCTCGTCCGCGTCGCCTTCGTCGTCGACCGTCTCAACCGTGCCACCAAATCCGACTTCATAATTGGATTCGCGCCGCTCAAATTCCCAAGGGTTGCCATGTGCAAGCCATGTCTCGGGATATTCTGCCTGCCAGCCGTCTGAAATTTCCTGACGGAACAGTCCGTGTACATAGCGAATGCCGTAGCCGTATGCCGGAATGTTGACGCTGGCCATACTTTCCATGAAGCAGGCTGCAAGCCTGCCCAGACCGCCATTGCCAAGAGCCGCATCAGGCTCCAAGGCCGCAATCAGATCGATATCGACATTAAGGGATTTCAGCGCTTCCGAAACCTCTTCCATCAGGCCCATATTGGCGACCGCATCGCGCATCAACCGTCCGATTAGGAATTCCAATGACAGATAATAGACCCTTTTTCCGCCAGTCTTGTAGACTTCGCGGGTGGACTCCATCCAACGGTCAATAATGCGATCACGCAGGGCAAGGATCGTGGCGGTCAAATAATCATGTGGTTTTGCTGCAAACGTGTCTTTGCCAATCGAATAGACCAGCTTTTCGACGATTTTGGCTGCAAAAGTGCGGCGATCGACGATCACGTCGGCAGCAGCTACACTTCCGGCTGAGGTTGATTTGCTCATAATTCCTCCGGATTCAATCGATTTAATTATCCGGTGGCTAACATCCGCACACGGTGGATGTCAAAGCGGCGCGGATTTTGTTCCCGCGCCGACTATCACTTGAACAATCGCGTATGTGCAAGGGCATGGCTTGCATTGCAGCCATGCGTCTTGCTCATGCGTTATTGTCTAGACATAGCGGTTGACGATGTTTTCCAAAAGTTCCTGCTTGCCCGAACGGGGCTGCGGATTGATGTTCTTTTTCTCGACCCGTTCGGCGATCTCTTCAAGCGCGCGCTTGCCAGACAGCATTGCCTTTGCCTCAGTGCCTTTCCAGCCGGCGTAACGTTCTTCAACATGGCTGATGAGCGCCTTGTCTTCGTAGAGCTTTGCAGCCGCCTTGAAGGCGCGGGCGCAAGTGTCCATGCCGCCCACGTGGCCGATCAAGAGATCTTCCGCGTCGATTGATTGACGGCGCAACTTGGAGTCAAAGTTGGTGCCGCCGGTCTTGAAGCCGCCGCCCTTGATGATCTCGTAGAAGGCCAATGCCATTTCAGGCACATTGTTGGGGAATTGATCCGTATCCCAGCCCGACTGGTAATCGTTGCGGTTCATGTCAATCGAGCCAAAGACGCCAAGTGCATTGGCAAGGCCCAATTCATGCTCGAACGAGTGACCGGCAAGGATGGCGTGACCCTGCTCAAGGTTGAGTTTGACTTCCTTTTCAAGACCGTGGCGCTTCAGGAAGCCATAGACCGTTGCGGTATCATAATCATACTGGTGCTTGGACGGCTCTTGCGGCTTTGGTTCGATGAGGATCGTGCCCTTGAAACCGATCTTGTACTTGTATTCGACAACAAGATTGAGGAACCGGCCCATTTGGGCATCTTCACGGCCAAGGTCGGTATTCAAAAGCGTTTCGTATCCTTCACGGCCACCCCAAAGCACATAATTGGCACCGCCAAGCGTCTTGGTTGCGTCCATGCAGGATTTCACCGTCGCTGCCGAATAGGCGAACACATCCGGATCGGGATTGGTCGACGCACCGGACATGAAGCGGCGGTGAGTGAAGAGGTTTGCCGTGCCCCAAAGCAGTTTGACCCCGGTCTTCTTCTGCTTCTCGGCAAAAATGTCGACAATGACTTCAAGGTTCTTGCGGCTCTCAGCAAAGGTGCTGCCTTCCGGGCGCACGTCCGCGTCGTGGAAGCAATAGAACGGCGAGCCAAGTATGGTGAACAGTTCAAAGGCAACATCGGCTTTCAGCTTGGCGTGATCCAGCGTGTCGCCGAACCATGGCCGTTCAAACGTCTGCCCGCCGAACGGATCGCCGCCTTGCCAGGCAAATGTGTGCCAGTAGGCAACGGCAAAGCGCAGATGGTCTTCCATCCGTTTGCCAAAGACCACTTCATCCTTGTTGTAGTGGCGATAGGCGAGCGGATTGGTTGACTCCGGTCCTTCGTATTTTATGGGTTGAATGTCTTTGAAAAAACCGGTGCTCACTGTTGGACTCCTTTGATAGCAGGGTAATGGTTCTTGTAGGATTGGTAGGCCTCACTGAACGCATCGGTTAGTGAGGCATCCGGCTCGATGGTGCGTTCCGTCACCGGCGGCTGGCAGATCAAGAATGGGTCGGCGCTTTCCGCCGCGATCAATCCGAGACGGGCCGCGCCAAATGCCGCGCCGAAATCGCCTTCTGCCGGAATATCAATCGGCATGTTAAGCGTGGATGCGATGACTTTCAGCCAGTAGATCGAGCGCGATCCGCCGCCGACGGCTGCAACGCGGCCAAGCTCGGTTCCAGCGCTGCGCAACGCTTCGAGACTGTCGCGCACGGCAAAGGCGACGCCCTCCACCACTGCCTTGGCAAGCGCCACGTGATCTGATTCATGACCAAGTCCGGTGAAGGCACCGCGAATGATCGCGTCATTGTGCGGCGTACGCTCGCCCGAAAGATAGGGAAGGAACGTGACAGGACCTGGACGGGCAAGCGTGTCTCCCAAAGAACCGGTTAGCGAGGCGGCATCACGACCGGTCAGATTTGCCAGCCAATTCAGGCTGTCTGTTGCCGAGAGGATGACGCCCATCTGATGCCATGTGTCTGGCACGGCATGGCAAAAGGCATGGACGGCAGAATCCGGATTTGGCTGGTATTTATCATTTGATGCAAACAGGACGCCTGATGTGCCGAGCGAGACGAATGCCGTTCCGGGGGCCACCGCGCCGATGCCGCAGGCAGAAGCCGCGTTGTCGCCAGCGCCGCCGGCCACCACTACACCCTGGCTCATGCCCCACCTTGCAGCAAGCTCGGGGCGCAATGTGCCGGAAACGTCCGTGCCTTCGACAAGGTTTGGCATGTGCTCAAGCCCAAGGCCAGTCGCCTCGAGGAGAGACGCATCCCATTTGCGCGCGCCCGTATCCAGCCAGGCTGTACCTGCGGCATCCGACATTTCGGACGCATGTTCGCCGGTCAGCCAGTGGCGCAGATAGTCTTTGGGCAAAAGCACCCAGCGGATGTTGGCAAATATGCCCGGCTCGTTGCGCGCCACCCACAGAAGTTTTGGCGCGGTAAAGCCGGGAAACACAATATTGCCGGTCAGTTGGCGAAAAATCGGCTGGCTGTCGAGTTCGTGTGCTTCAGCGTGGCTGCGTGTGTCGTTCCACAAGATGCAGGGCCGCAATGCCCGGTCCTGCTTGTCCAAAAGTGTCGCGCCATGCATGTGACCGGAAAGGCCAATGCCGCGCACGCGGGCAAGCTCGGCACCATGGTTGACCTTCAACTCATCAATTGCGGCCGTCGTCGCGCCGATCCAATCGCCGGGCTCTTGTTCAGACCAACCGTGATGCGGGCGCGAAACTTGCATGGGGCGGGTAGCCGACGCCAGAATCTTCTGGTTTTCATCCATGATGATGACTTTGGAACTCGATGTTCCCAGATCGATACCGAGATAAGTGGTCATTTTGGCGCTCTTGCTATGGTCTGACTGTGTGAAGATCCTAAGTTCATGCAACCTCCAGGACGGGCGCGTCGCGAGGGGTCGCTTCAGGTCCGGCCGATACCTGTTCATCAACAGCAAGCAGCGCGGTAACAGTCGCGCCCTGCCGGATCAGCGGAAGTTCGAACTCGAACAATTCGTGCTCGAAATGCGCTTCAAACCCGCCGGAATTTGACTCGGAAATGCAGGCCCTGATGTACGGCTCGCAAATATCGAAAGCGGCCGTGCCGGAACCGACGAAGGCGATGGGGACCGGATCAATCAGCGCAAACAAGCCGGCAATACCTGTACCGATGGCCTCTGCCGCCTCCTTGTAGGCGCGCCGTTCCGGACCGTCTGACTGGCGGGCTTTTTTGGCAAGCGCGCGCATGTCAAGGCCGGACAGTTCCACCGGCGGCAGCGCATCATCGGGCAAGCCATGGGCCGATCTCCAGATTGCATAATCCCCGGCATAGGCTTCGATACATCCGCGTGCCCCGCAGCGGCAAAGAGCGCCGTTGTGCTTATAGAGCATATGACCAAATTCGGCGGCGGATGAGCTTCTTCCGGCAAAGAGACGACCGTTGAGATACAGGCCCATACCAATGCCATGGGACAACAAAACTGCAAGACAATCGCGGCCGTAGCGGTCCGGCTCAAGCCAACGCAAGGCAACCGCAATCATGGAACAATCATTGGCTACGGTTACGGGGCAGCCAAATTCGCCTTGCAAATAGTCGGCGAGATGAACGTTGCGACCGGCGGCAATGGGCGACCACAATAGATCCCGACCTTCGGCGTCGGTGCGGCCCTGAACAGCCATGACGATCGAGGATGGTTGCGATATTCCGGCATTGGACAGCGCCATGCGGATGAGGCGGGTGCAGCGGACCAGCAAATCCTCGCCCGAACAGGCGGCGGTTGAGAACCGGTCATCAAGTTCGTTGATGGCTTTGCCGGTGTAGTCGCTGACACCGACAGAAAGTTGGTTATGGGTCAATTCGACTGAAACGACATGCGCACGTAACGGATTGAGCGCCATGGCTATTTGTGGACGGCCGCGCCGGATGCCCGAGGGCTCAAACTCGCGCTGCTCGACAAGGACACCTTCGCTTAAAAGATCGGAGGTAATTGCGGAAACAGTAGATGGCGACAACGCCGTCGCGGCAGACAGGTCTGTGCGCGACATCGTCGCATTGCGGCGCAATGCGGCAATGACAACGGAACGGTTTTGCCGCCGGACCAAATCCGACCCCGCCTTCAACTGCACTTTATTCTCCTCCGGAAAACCGTCGCCGCTCCTCATTTCAGCAACGGTTTTTTCGGCCCGCCGGGCCGCAATATCAAAACAATGTTGACACAGGTTTGATTCTGAGTCACTCATTATTTCGGCCCTCGAAATAAAGAGTGTCTGCCACCTGGAAAAGTTTGTTCCGGGCAGGCGTGTTATGAAAACGTGCCCATCCGGGCACCGGGAGGAACTAATGAAGAAATTTGCCGCTGCCCTCGCGGGCGCAGTGTTCACTTTGTCTTTTGCCGGCGCTGCGCTGGCCAAGGACAAGATCATCGGCGTGTCCTGGTCCAACTTCCAGGAAGAGCGTTGGAAGACCGACGAAGCCGCCATCAAAGCCGCACTTGATGCTTCCGGCGACAAGTACATTTCTGCTGATGCGCAGACGTCTGCTGCCAAGCAGTTGACCGACATCGAAGCCCTTATCGCACAGGGCGCAAACGTCCTGATCGTTTTGGCGCAGGATGCCGATGCAATCGCACCGGCGATCGCAAAAGCTGCCGCTGAAGGCATCCAGGTTATCGCATACGACCGCCTGATCGAAGATCCGGCTGCTCTTTACATCACTTTCGACAACGTCGGCGTCGGCCGCATGATGGCTGAAGAGATGGTCAAGGTGAAGTCCGAAGGCAACTTCGCGTTCATCAAGGGCGACAAGGGTGATCCGAACGCAACCTTCCTGTTCGAAGGTCAGATGTCGGTTCTCAAGCCGCTGATCGATTCCGGCAAGATCAAGAATGTTGGTGAATCTTTCACCGACGGCTGGAAGCCGGACAATGCCCAGAAGAACATGGAGCAGATCCTGACTGCCAACAGCAACAAGGTTGACGCTGTCATGTCCGAAAACGACGGCATGGCTGGCGGCGTTGTTGCCGCGCTGACCGCACAGGGCCTTGCCGGCACTGTTCCGGTTACCGGCCAGGACGGCGACCATGCCGCTCTGAACCGCGTTGCGCTCGGCACCCAGCTCGTTTCGGTCTGGAAAGACTCGCGTGCACTTGGCAAGGCAGCTGGCGAAGCCGCCTCGATGCTTGCTGATGGCAAGAAGATGGAAGAAATTCCGGGCGTGACCAAGTTCGCAAACGGCGCGAAGAAGGTTGAAGTCAACGCAGTTCTTCTGGCTCCAAACCCAATCACCAAGGAAACCCTCAACGTCGTTATCGACGCTGGTTGGATTGCCAAGGACAAGGCCTGCGCCGGTGCTGACGCTGCAACAGTGCCAGCCTGCAAGTAATCGCTTGAATGGCTTGATAGCCTGAATGAAACTATGACCGCGTCGCTTCATAAGCGGCGCGGTTTTCGCAGGTGACAACAAATTTTCTGATCAATACACTGGAACTTGGCAGCTTGTCTGCCGCGGGAGGATTAACATGTCGGTAGACTCGACCAATACATCCGGTCCGGCGCTGAGTGATGACGGAGCTCTCAAGAGTTTCCTGCGCGCCACCGAAGTTGATACACGCATGCTCGGCATGATCGGCGCCTTGCTGCTGATCTGGATCGGTTTTGATTTTTACGCCTGGTATGCAAAGGGCATCTTGCCAACGTTGCTGGGAGGCAACGGCTTGTTCATGTCGCCGCGCAATCTTTGGAACCTCACCGTCCAGACATCGTCGATCGGTATCATGGCGACCGGAATGGTTCTCATCATTGTGATGCGCAACATTGACCTTTCAGTGGGCTCCATTCTCGGATTTGTCGCCATGGCCATGGCCATCATGCAGGTCAATTATCTTGGCCCATGGCTCGGTCTTGGCAACGGCATGATCTGGATTCTGGCTTTGATTGTCGGTATTTGCGTCGGCGTCCTGGTCGGCGGCTTTCAGGGCTGGCTCATCGCCTATCGCGGCATTCCGGCGTTTATTGTTACCTTGGGCGGTCTGCTTGTGTGGCGCGGCGCTGCGTTTTTGATGGCGCGCGGCGAAACCATCGCCCCAGTCGACGCCACATTTGCCCTGATGGGCGGCGGACCCCTCGGCTCCATCGGCAATTTCTGGAGCTGGGTTGTCGGCCTTTTGGTTTGTGCGGCAATTGTCGGTCTTGTTCTATCGGGACGAAGCCAACGCAAACGTTTCAAATTTCCGCTTCGCCCGGTCTGGGCTGAATTTGTGGTCGGCGGCGTTGCATGTTTCGTCACGCTTGGCACGACCTACGTGGTCAACGCCTATCCTTGGCCAATCGGTATTGTCACCAAATATGCCGAAGCAAACAACATCACGATCCCTGAAGGCGGCCTTTTCATATCGCACGGCTTTGCCATTCCGGTTCTGATGGCGTTGGCTGTGGGTGCCATCATGACATTCATCGCCACGCGCACAGCCTTCGGGCGCTATGTCTATGCAATTGGCGGCAATCCGGAAGCAGCGGAACTGGCCGGTATCAATGTGCGCAAGATCACCATGCTGGTGTTTGCACTGATGGGTGGCCTTGTTGCCATTTCAGCGGCGGTTGCCTCAGCTCGCCTCAATTCGGCAACCAATGCGCTCGGTCAGTTTGATGAACTTTACGTCATTGCAGCGGCCGTTATCGGGGGCACGTCACTTGCGGGCGGTGCCGGCACAATCGCCGGTGCGTTCATCGGTGCACTTTTGATGCAGTCACTCTATTCCGGCATGGTTCTCGTCGGGTTTGACGCCGCCGTCCAGCAGATGGTCGTTGGCGCTGTTCTCGTTGCCGCAGTCTGGCTTGACACCATCTATCAAAAACGTGCCGGTTAAGGGGAGGTCATCATGAAAACAGTTACTTCAAAAACCAAGACCGGCAAAGCCGCTCCTGTAAAAGTGCCAGCTCCTGTAGCCAAAGCTGCACCTGTAGCCAAAGCCGCTTCTGCAAAAGCAACCGGGGCCGCAAAAAAGACGATTGAAAAAGCGCCGAAGCCTGCGGCAGTCGTTGCAGAACCTGTGAAGGCCAACTCGCCTGGTTCGCGGATCAACAATCCGGCACCAACCGGCACTCCACTGGTAGAAATGCGCGATATTTCCATCGCATTTGGCGGTATCAAGGCGGTCGATCATGCCTCGCTCACGCTTTATCCGGGCGAAGTGGTCGGCGTGCTGGGGCATAATGGCGCCGGCAAATCGACATTGATCAAAATTCTGTCTGGCGCCTACAAACGTGACCATGGCCAGATATTTGTCGAGGGTGCTGAGACCACGATCAACAATCCGCGCGATGCAAAAGCCTATGGCATCGAGACGATTTACCAGACACTGGCGCTGGCCGACAACATCGATGC
>JANMEX010000053.1:0-27341 GCA_031377485.1 Phyllobacteriaceae bacterium | reverse complement strand
AAAGCCAACTGTGTAGTTATGGCTGACAGTGAAAATGCAACTGGCATTTTGACTTGGGGCAAGACCACTTCTGCGGAAGCCAAATCGTTTGGAGTCACAGGTTCGTACAAAGGTAATTTCAAACCGGTTCCACACGTTGATGTGTTCCCTCTGAAGGATCAGTACGCCGATCTGCCAATTCCTCGCCCCGGCGCTTGCGCCAATGTTGCAGCAAAATTGATGAAGGTTGAAGTTGAACTGGACCCCGGCACCTATTGTGGCGGGCTCACCATCAGCCCGCATAGCGTGGTCACGCTGAGGCCTGGTATGTATATCTTTAATGATGGTCCATTGAACATTTCTGCAAATTCGACGCTCAAGGGCGAAGAGGTCACCATCGCATTGGTCGGGGACAACGCGGTTATTAATGCGAACTCAAATTCGATTATCAATCTCACATCGCCGGTTTCCGGCGTGTACACCAACATTCAGTTTATCTCGGATCGGGAGCTAAACGGGAGTTGGAAAAATGAAGAATGGAGCACGCTTTCTTCCACGAACCTGACATTTGACGGGCTTATGTATCTGCCGGAACAAGATCTTTGGCTCAAAGGAGCATCCAGCATCGACGGAAGATCGCCGACTATGGTCATGGTCGCTGACCAGATTTGGCTTCAGGATGACACCACGATGAAGATCACGCAGGAAAACACACGCAACATAACATTAAAGGGCAAGGCAGCAGGCTACCGGTATTCTTCGCGATTGGTTGAGTAGCCAATCTCCGGTTTGGCAAGCCGATGGCAGCCACAGAGATCAGCAAAATCATCCGCCGCGAAATTGACGAGGACGCGTCAGCGGCCTGATTTGAATGCCGTGACTTCAATTTCTATCTTCATGTCAGCACGGATCAGCCCGCAAACAATCATCGTTGCTGCAGGGCGTATCTCGCCAAATGCCCCGCCCAGAATCGGGAACACCAGATCAGCGTGTGCCGCTTCCGTTATGTAGTAATGCGCACGCACGATGTCAGAGAAACAAAACCCACCTTCAATGAGCGCCTTGCCGATGGTCGCCAGACAATTGCGCGTCTGTTCTTCCACGCTTTGCGGCATCACCATTGTTTCATAATCATAGCCGGTGGTGCCTGATACGAAGCACCAGTCACCTTGCACGACGGCGCGTGAATAGCCGGCGGAGCGCTCAAATGGTGAGCCGGTGGAGATGAGTTTGCGCGTCATTCGACCTTGGTTTCCGCATATGCCTTCTGCAATGGCTCGGGCCAGGTCTTCAGGTCCGAAGGCCAGAATGTTTCGCTGGTATCAGAAATACGGCTTGCGCCATAGACCTGACGCCTTTCCAGGTCGATGCCAAAGAATCCATTTTGTCCGCCACAGGCGTGCGGGGCGCAGCCCGACGCAGCGACAAACTTTCCGTCGATGATTTCCGGATTTCCCGAAACCGACAGACCAATTATGACTTCTGCGAACTTGCCTTTCAAAAGCGCCTGTCCGGCGGCATAGACATCGGCATTGTCAAACAGGCCCCAAGGCCCGTCCACCGCCTTGGGGTCAAAGTTGGACCAGTTGGTGCCCGGCTTTGGTGCGAAGGCAAGTTTGCCGACATCAATCAGACCGGTGGACGGCGACCAGCTTTTGAGCGTTTCGACTGCGCCTGGCATCAGGTAAGGTACATAGTAGATTTCGCTCGTCGTGACCGCAGGTTCCGGTGCGCCGCAGTCGCCGATGACTTCAAGTTTCGCATCGACCGCATCTGCAGGCAATGTGACGATCAGCGAATTTGCCCCGCAGGCATTGCCGCCATCACCACCCGACAAGAGCGCGACGTCTTGCCCTGCCAGTTTGACGATGCGGTCAAACGAAACATAGTAATTGCGGTAAAGCTCGGTGCCCTTGTAGCTGACCGTGACTTCCTCATCTTCACCGCGCGCAAAGGTGATTTCGGAATCGCCAAATTTGACGGCGGCTGGAACGTCTTCCTGTGCAATGGCAGGGAAAGCGGCAATCAGCAGAAACGGCAGGGCCAAGCGGCGCATCTATGAAAACTCCGGCGCGATCTTCAGGATCGGCCGGAGTGTTTCACAAGATTTGCGTCAATTGCAAGACAGACGCTGTAAGACTTAGCTACTGCGCTTTGACCAGTCTGTGCACGATCTTGCGTACGACCGGCGCAACAAACAGCACCACCGGGAAAGCGAATGCCCAGCTTGTCGCCCATGAGCGCATCCACTTGGCCACGAATTCCGGACTGGACAGACCAATACCCATCACATTGGCAATGCCGGTCACCAGGAACGACATCATGGCGGACAGGAAAAGTCCGAACACGACACTTTCAAACCGCTTGGGTATAAAAGGCTGCATGCCTCAGGCCCAGGGACGGGTAGACGCAGCGGTCTTTTCATAAGCGTCGATCTTCGGCGCGCGTTCCATGGTCAGGCCGATGTCATCCAGACCGTTCAAGAGGCAATGGCGCTTGAATGCATCAAGATCAAACTTGATCACGCCGCCGTCAGGACCGCGGATTTCCAGAGTTTCCAGATCGACTGAAACCGTTGCATTGGAGCCGCGCGAGGCATCGTCCATCAACTTGTCGAGATCGGACTGGCTGACTGTGATGGGCAGAATGCCGTTCTTGAAGCAATTGTTGTAGAAAATGTCGGCAAACGAGGTTGAGATCACGCAGCGGATGCCGAAATCCAACAGCGCCCACGGCGCATGTTCGCGCGATGAGCCGCAGCCGAAATTGTCGCCTGCCACCAGAATTTCCGCTTTGCGGTAAGCCGGCTTGTTCAAGATGAAATCCGGGTTTTCCGAACCGTCCTCATTGTAGCGCATTTCAGCAAACAGGCCGACGCCAAGACCGGTGCGCTTGATCGTTTTGAGATAATCCTTGGGGATGATCATGTCGGTGTCGACATTGACGATCGGCAGTGGCGCGGCAACGCCGGTGAGCTTGGTGAACTTTTGCATGATGGTCTCTCGGGAAGATGGGAATTGGCCGGTGCTTTACAGGATAACGCCCGGCAAAGCAAAGGGGCGCGAACGCCCCTTCGCATGAAGACGGCCCGATCAAATGGCCTTCAGCTCAATCCCGCCAGCGTCCGTTCCGGTCAACCGCTTGGAACGGCCATCCTTGCCGAACACCATGGTGATGCGCGAACGCCTTGCTTCAAACAGGTCAGAGGTCGATACATCGACCGCCGGGTCAAAATGGACGGTCATGCGGGTGAGGTCGGGATTGACGGTCTCCTCCAGCCCGACAATCCGGCCTTTCGCCGGTTTGCCATGGACCGTGCCGTGAACGCTTGCGCCCAGTGAAAAGCCCATGGTTTTTTCAGCCTGCACAGGGCTTGTGGTCGCGGGCTTTGCGCTCAAAGTATTCCAGTCGCGTGCGCCATGAATGCGGGCAATGATCTCAAGCGCCTTGCCATGGCCAAGGCTGAGCCCTTCGCCGGTAAGCCCGTCGCGCAATATCTTCGCCTGATGTTTATAGTCTGTGGTCATGCCAATGGTATGCATGGTCGTCATCCTTTCCAAAAGGACGGCTTGTCGATTACGGGAGCCTGCATTGCCGTCTCTGCCGTCATCCGGTCAGGAACGAATTCATGACGGAACTTCACCATGTCTTGTGGACTACAGGCGGCAGGGGTTCCGGACCCATGACAGCCAGATAAGGGTGGAACCCGCCAAATGCAAGCCTGCGGGCAAGGAGGCGTCAGATCACGTTCAGTTCAACAAAGGGTCGGTTTTCTGCAATGCGCTCGAACGCAAAAGCGGAGCAATCCAGCGTCTGATACTTGCCGGTCATGATCAGTTCGGCAATCGCGCGGCCCGCAACCGGTGCCTGCTGAACACCGTGGCCGGAAAAGCCGGTGATGAAATGCAAGTTGCGGATTTCCGGATGTTTGCCGATCACCGCATTCTGGTCGAACGTGTTGAATTCATAATGTCCGACCCAGGCGCCGTCCTGCTTGATCGCTTCGAATGCCGGGACACGGGTGAAGAGGGCCGGCCATACTTCATTTTCAAACTGGTCCCAGTCCGGATCAAAATCGTCCTCACGGGCGCGCAGTTCCGTTGTTTCGTCCGGGGACCAGGCGGCGATAAAACGGTCGCCTTCCTGACGGAACCAAACACCGGATGGATCGGCAAGCAACGGCATGGCCGGAAACTCGGCTGCGCATTTGAAGATGAACACGGTGCGCTTGCGCGGCTCCACCGGCAGGTGAATGTCAATACCGGCGGCAAGATCGCCCGATTTTGCCCCCGCTGCCAAAACCAGCGATCCGCAGCCAAGCTCGGTGCCATCAGCCAAGGTCACGCCGGAAATATTGGCACCATCACGCTTGATGGACATCACAGGCTGGTTGATCAGCGTCACCCCCCTGTCCCGCCCGTCACGCCGGAAAAACGCTGCAAGCCCTTGCGCGTCAAACCAGCCCTCATTGGACGGACCGAACACACCGGCGGCAATATCATTTGTGGAAAGCCAAGGAAAGCGGGCGGCCAGCGCATCCGCCTCGAGGAATTCGACAGACGCACCTTCGGCTTTTTGCGTCCTGAAATTGGTTTCCAGAATGGAACGCCCGGCTTCGCTGGCCAGAACCAGATAGCCATTTTCATGGACTTTGATGTCCACCCGCCCTTCGGCCCGCAGACGCTTGATCAGCGCCAGTGTCGCCATCGACAGGCGGATGTTTTCACCTTGGCTGAATTGCTGGCGGATGCCTGCGGCGGAAAGAGACGTAGCGGCATGCGAGAAGGCCGGGTCGCGCTCGAGGACGGCGATGGAGCCTTCAAAGCCCATCTCCTTCAAATGCCAAGCCGTTGCGCTGCCGGACATGGCACCGCCGATAATGAGAACGTCGAAATGTTGCATGATTGACTGCCGAAATTAAGCCCAGGAAACTGCCTGTGAAGAGAGCGGCAGTGATAGGCTGAAGCATGCGCCTTGTGAAGATGGAACCAGTGAAATCATGCCGCCATGTGCATCCAGCATCGCCTTGACGATGCCGAGCCCCATGCCAGTGCCGCCTTCATCGCGCGCGGTTGTGAAAAACGGATCGAAGATTTTCGCCGCATTGTTCGGCGAAATGCCGGTGCCATTGTCGGATACTGTCATAATGGCGCGATCATCGTCACGTTTCACATCAACGCGAACAATGCTCGCCTTGTGCCGCAGCGCATTGGACACAAGATTGCCTATAACAGCCCCAAGGTTATGTGCTGACATTGCGAGCAGCAACTCCGCTTCGCCGTTGAATGTTATAGCTTTCGCAAGGCGCGGCTCCAGTGTCGCCAGCGCAAGGCCAACCGTTGATGCAGCGCCATCGCTTGAAAGCCCCTTGGCCTTGGCCAATTCCATCAGCCGCCGCACCAGATGGTCCAGTCGGGTCGTGTCGGCGATTATGTTGCCAAGAAAACGCTGCCGCTGCTCGGGCGTCATGGTGTCTGCCGAATCCCGCAATAATTCCGCTGCGCCATGGATGGCAGTGAGCGGCGATTTCAGCTCATGGCTGACATGGGTGGCAAATGTGGATACCTGATCGGAGCGATCGTGCAGCTTTTGCGCCATCGCCAACAGCCCTTGGCTTAGCTCAGCAATCTCGCTGGTGCCGTGATGGATCAACGGTTTGACGGCTTGCCGGTCTCCGGCTGCAATCCTGCGTGTGCGCTCTGTCAGTTCCTGCAGCGGGCCGGTCAAGGTGCGCGTCACCAGAAAGCCGAGCAGCAACGCTCCGATCACCACAGACACCAGCGCCAACACGAGCTTGCCGCGCTCCTGATAGAAGTGCTTGACGATGTTTGACGGTGTGCGCGAGGCATAGACAACACCGGCCACACGTCCGTCCACCACCACCGGATAGGCGGTGAAAACCCGCACCTTGGTGCCACGGCTGATCGAATAGAGTGGCGGTGGCGGCTCATCCGAAACCCGTAGCCTGAGCACGCTGGCGTATCCGCCCTTCAGTGCTAACGCCACTTCTTCGACATGTGCCAACGATTGGCCGCGTTCATCGCCGCCGGCAATGACGATGCCGTTCGGGTCCATCAGCCTGAAGCCGGCCAGAGTTACCTCCTGTGTTTCCGTCAAAACTGGAGCAAGCATCGTTCCAATGGTAACAAATGCAGCATCGGCAGGTACCATTGGCGTCACGGCATCCGGTCGTTGCGGCCCGATCAAATCTTCGGCAAGATCGAGTGTCGGCTCGACTGGATGGTAGCGTTCGTCGGGGTTGGGCCTTGCTGAAACAACCGCGCCCAGCCGATCCGGCACGATCCCCGCCTTTCGCACTTCGCCCGCGTAGACGGAGGCGATCACCGCCGATTGCGCAATCAGCTCGCTCTCTGTCTGGCGGATCAGCTGGTTTTCATAGACGCGGAAAAAGAACAGTCCGGCCAGTGGCATCATCAGCGCGATCATCAGCATTGCCAAAATGATGCTTCGCAGATGCGGCCGCCATTTTTGCTTCATTTTGTCGGCTCGCACGCGCCGAGCCGGAAGCCGATGCCATGTACCGTTTCCAGCGCGCTCACACAGCCATGTGCAGCAAATGCCGCGCGAATGTTGCGGATGTGGCTGTCAATCGTCCGGTCGGCAACATGGATGTTGACCGGGTAAGCCGCCAGCATGATCTGCTCACGCGAAAAGGCACGATGCCTCTGAGCAAGAAATGTCTTCATGATGGCAAATTCCAGCGCGGTCAGATTCAGCGCCTTGCCGTCAAACCGCGCCTTGTGCGCGGCCAGATCCATGTCCAGCGCGCCGTGCCGCAGTTGCACGGATTTCGCTTCAATATCCGGCACTGTGCCTTTGCGCCGCAGGATCGCCTTCACCCGCGCCACCAGTTCGCGCGGTGAAAACGGCTTGGTGACATAATCATCCCCACCGATTTCAAGCCCCAGCACGCGGTCGATTTCTTCATCCCGCGCCGACAGGAACAGGATCGGCACATCAGAAGATTTGCGGATTTCGCGGCAGACATCCAGCCCGTCAAATTCGGGCATGCCGACATCAAGCACGATGAGGTCGGGCTTTAACTTTCGAAAAAGCGCCATGGCCTCCGCGCCATTTGAAGCTGACGTCACGTCCATCTCTGCCTTGTCGAGCGCAAAGCGGATCACTTCGCGGATGTGCGCATCATCATCGGCAATCAGTATTTTGGGCTTCAAATCTTGAGCACTCCAGCGCATCACCGTTCGCGCCTTCCCATTTCAGTCTGTATGACAACAGCATGATCTTGGAGATAGCGGGATAGCCGCCACCCGTGCAAGGTCCAGCCACGCCAATCAGCATATCCGGTCTCAAACTCCAATACTGCATGGCCGCGCCACTCCTCAAGTGTCATCATGTCCGAGCCCCAATAGCGGTCAGTGGGGTAGACCTGCAAAGTCCTGGCTTGAGGTTTGGCGGCAAATTCCGCATCCAGTGCTGGAATTGCATCGGGGCCGAGACCGGTCATGTAAGAATAGTCCATCATGGCGTGTGCTGTGTTGAATTTCGCTATCATCGCCGCAAAATTCACAAAACAAGCCGAGTATAAAACCACTGCGGCAATCGCCAGATTTGTGCCGATGAGCCACTCGGCGCTCTTGTTGCGCACAATGCGCCAGACAATCAGCGCCAGGCCGCAGGCGACCAGTGCCATCCAGATGAATGCCGCAACGCGCCAATAGGTCAGGCCGTAGGCATCCACATAAAGGTCGAGCCGCAGGATCGACGAAAAAACCAGCAGGATATTCTGGCCTATCCATAAATAGACCAGCTTTAAGATCAGCCCGTTTGCCCGGGCGGCGCTGCCTTGGCGCAAGGCCAGCAGCACAAACAGGCCGGCCAACAACGCTGTTATGATCAGCGGATAGGCGCCGCGATGAGCGTAAGAGGCGTAAGTCATACCGTCCGGCAGTTTTGCGCCACCGAACAGGTAGGCTGCGTCGAGCAAGGATTGCACGCCAAACAAAATGTTGAATATGAAGAGCGCCCGCAAAATTGCCGCTTCACCGAACAGGATATCGGCGAGTGTCTGTGCCTTTTCCGGCAATGAGGAACCTGCTTGTGAAACACTGATGTCCTCAACGGCTTTGCGCGGTTTGATTTTGCGTGCCATCGGTCGCAGGAGCGGCCAAGTGACCAAAAACATGAAGCCAAGAAATAACAGGCGCTGAGGCGTGAGCAGATCAAACATCGCCCAGAAATCGAGTCTTTGCAGCCATTGCGCAATCACCGGATTGGCCTGTTCGAACAGTGCCAGAAACACGAGGCCGACACCCAGCGGCATCAGCCAGACCCCTGCGGTCGAAAATGAGACGATCTGTTTGCCCGCCGCTTTGGTTGCCTTGCGCCAACCCAGCACGCCAAGCGGCGCAGCCACCGGCATGGACAGAAAAAACAGCAACAGCCGCTTGCCCTTTTCCATCAAGGCACCGCGCATGCCATCTGCCAGCGTCAGCGAAGCCAAGGCGAAGAGCACAAAAGCAACGCCAAACGACAGCAGCGAGATATTTTCCAGCAAGGGCGGCAACGCCAGACCGTAAAGACCGACAGCCAAAATGAGCCGCAATCTCCCGGCAAGCAGGCGATTGAGCCAAAGTGCCGCACTGCCTGTAAGCAGGGCAAACAGGAAGAGCGACAGGCCAATGGGTGCATTGAACAGGATCCGGTCTGAAACTGCTGTCAGCGCCAGTGCGGCGGCGAGGGTTTCAGCAAGTGGCGCTGGCGGGTTCTGCTCGGGCGAGGAGATGCTCATCAAGTTCACTTTCTTCATTCATTTTGGAAATTGGCGCAATGACCACTCGCGCCGGAAAGTCTCCGGTGAGCCACCAGCCATCTGATGCCAGGCAGTCCGGAATTTTTGTATTGGACGCGTGGATTTGGCTGGTTCGTATCGAGCGGTGTTTCATGGCTTCCGGTATGACAGCCTCATTTGCGGTTCTTTGGGTGCATTGCGGGATTTCTCCTGCAGCACCTGTGCAGATTTTGTGCACTTGTCAGAAATGCCTCCGCCCGGTTAAATCCCGCCATGCAAAACCGTCCGCTTCGATCCGCCCTTTATGTTCCCGCCGCCAACGAGAAGGCGCTCGGCAAACTGCCGACGCTTGATATGGATGCGGTGATTGTCGACCTGGAAGACGCAGTGCACCCGGACACAAAAGCGGCCGCGCGGCAAACCATGGTCCGGGCTCTCGTCGGCTGGGTCGAGCGCAAGGCGCTTGTTGCGGTGCGGATCAACAAGCTCGACAGCATTCACGGGATGGCTGATCTGAAGAGTGCACTTGAGATCAAGCCGGATGCGATCCTCCTTCCCAAAGTTGAGGCGCCTTCGGCAATCCTTGCGCTGTCTGATGCCTTGGCAGACCTGGACGCGGACCCCGAGTTGCGCATTTGGGCGATGATCGAAACCCCGCGCGCGATATTCAACCTTGCCCAAATGGCCGAGCTTGGCCATCATCACACTGCAAGGCTGAATTGTTTCGTCACTGGAACGAATGATTTGATGAAAGAAACAGGCGTTCGTGACCCGTTACAAATGCAACCTTGGCTGATGCAGATCGTGCTTGCGGCAAAGGCTGGAAGTCTTTCAGTGCTTGATGGTGTTCACAATGATTTTGCCGACAAGCCCGGCTTTGAAACCGCCTGTGGCCTTGCCCGCGCCCGTGGGTTTGATGGCAAAACGCTGATCCACCCCTCACAAATTGCTCCCGCCAACCGCATCTTTGCGCCGGACGAAACGGATCTGGCGGAAGCTGAAGCCATCATCGCCGCGTTCGCGATGCCGGAAAACAGCGGCAAGGCCGTGGTCAACATTGAAGGGCGCATGGTTGAGCGGCTGCATCTGGCCATGGCTGAAAAAACAGTCATCATGGCCAACCAGATAAATTTGGCAAACGCCATTGCGGAGAAAAACTGACATGCAAGTCTACCGACTTATCACCGGACCCGATGATAACGCCTTCTGCCATCGCATCACGGCAGCACTCAACAAAGGCTGGTCACTTCATGGTTCGCCGTCGTTGACGTTCGACCCGGTTCAAAGCCGTACCATTTGCGGCCAAGCGGTGACCAAGACCGTAGAAGGCAAGGTTTATGATCCGGACATGAAGCTCGGCGAACAATAGGTTTTGATCCTAAGATGTCTTGTCGGCCAGATCGCAGCTGGATTGCTTGCTCTGGTCCCAGCCGACTGAGTTCCATGCGCCGGCATCGGCGTGAATGGAGCCGTCTTCTTCTTCCTGCGTGAAATATTCATAGCAATTGTCGCCGCTCTTCTTCACCGAAAAGCAGGCGCCGTTTGATTTTTCGTAGAAAGTGCAGAACAGTCTGCCCCGCACAAACCAATGGCCGCGGTCTCTCGCCTGATCATCTGAATAGGCTATTGAACCGTCTCGGTTATAGGTCTCGGTGAATTTGACGCCATTGCCATAATTGCCGACCATTGTCATGCCGTTGAAGAGGGATGACAATTCAATGCCATCCAGTTCTCGGCCGTTTCGCTGCAGGTCCTGCGCTGATGCTGAAGAGGTGGCAAGGAGAATGGCGACGAAGCTTAATCTGATCAGATGTTTCATGGTTTCAGACTAGCTGCATTTTTGGCAAAAAAAAGCCCGGCGCGGGTGAAAGCGCCGGGTTGGTGTGCACTTATCCGGAGGGCCGGATCAGTTGCGTTTTGGTGACAGGATCAATCCATGTCCTTGAGTTCGTGGTTGCGCTTGTTGTCCGGAACGAACAGCAGGCCGATCACGAGGGTCATGGCGGCGATTACGATCGGGTACCAAAGTCCGTAGTAGATGTCGCCCTTGGCCGCACTCATGGCGAATGCGGTTGCAGGAAGCAGGCCGCCGAACCAGCCGTTGCCGATATGGTAAGGCAGCGACATGCCGGAGTAGCGGATGCGGGTCGGGAACATTTCAACGAGCCATGCTGCGATCGGGCCGTAAACCATCGTCACGTAGATGACGAGGATCGTCAGGATGCCGATGATTTTGGTCCAGTTCACTTCATCGGCCTTGGCGACCATCTTGAAGGCGCCAGCGTCCTTGATCGTGAAGACCGGAACTTCAGCGTCCGTGATGGCCTTGGCTTCGTCTTCGGTGAGAAGCTTGGCCTTGACGGCGTCCGCAACCGGCATCGAAGCTTTTTCGCCTGCCTCAATGGCAGCCTGATCAAGTTTCAGTTCCGGGTTTTTGGTCACGAAGTCTGCAAGCTTGGTACCAACGACTTTCGCTGTATCGCGGATCAGCGGATATCCGCCGGTCTGCATGGCAAGGTTCATGCCTTTTTCGAAGGCAGCGCCCATGCCCTTGGCATTGTCGCCAGCGGCAATTGCATCATAGGAGTCAACCTTGACACCGCCAAGTTCAACAGATGCAGGTGCACCGGCTGCGCCATCAACAACTTTGTACGGCACCGAATTTTTGGTGAGGAACGCTGTTGCGATATCGCAGGAAGAGGTGAATTTTGCCGTGCCGGTCGGATTGAACTGGAAGTGACAGTCCTTTGGATCGGCAGTGACCGTTGCGGTTACGTTGGTCTGTGCGTTGTAGAGAGCCGGATTGCCGGCCTGTGTCAGCGCCTTGAACAGCGGGAAGTAAGTCAGGATGGCAAGTGCCAGGCCTGCCATGATGATCGGCTTGCGGCCGATCTTGTCCGACAGCCAGCCGAACACGACGAAGAAGCCTGTGCCGATAAGCAGGGAAGCTGCGACCATCAGGTTGGTGGATTGCGGATCAACCTTCAAAACGTTCTGGAGGAAGAAAAGGGCGTAGAACTGACCGGTGTACCAGACAACAGCCTGGCCTGCGGTTGCACCAAGCAAAGCCAGAATGGCGATCTTGGCATTCTTCCACTGGCCGAAAGCTTCCGACAGCGGTGCCTTGGAGGTTTTGCCTTCTTCCTTCATCTTCAAGAAGACCGGCGATTCGTTCATCTGCATGCGAATCCAGACCGAGACAGCCAGCAAAAATGCTGAAAGCAGGAATGGAATGCGCCAGCCATAGGCGGCAAATGCTTCCTTGCCGAGGTAGGTCTGAACACCAAGAATGATCAGCAGAGACAAGAACAGGCCGAGCGTTGCGGTCGTTTGGATCCACGAGGTGTAGAAGCCGCGCTTGCCGGCCGGCGAGTGTTCGGCAACATAGGTTGCCGCGCCGCCATATTCACCGCCGAGTGCCAGACCCTGCAGCATGCGCAGACCAATCAGGATGATTGGAGCTGCAATGCCGATGGATGCAGCTGAGGGGAGCAGGCCGACGAGGAATGTCGAAAGGCCCATGATGACGATGGTAACGAGGAAGGTGTATTTACGGCCGATCAGATCGCCGAGGCGGCCGAACACGAGTGCGCCGAACGGGCGTACAAGGAAGCCGGCGGCAAATGCGAGCAGCGCGAAAATGTTACGGGTTGCTTCCGGATATTGCGAAAAGAACGCAGCGCCGATGAAGGCTGCCAATGATCCGTAAAGATAGAAGTCATACCATTCAAAGACGGTGCCGAGCGAAGAAGCGAAGATAACCTTCTTTTCTTCCCGCGTCATGCCGCCGGTGCGGACGGCTTGAGCCACAGTTGCCATTTCGTAAGTCCTCCCCGAAAAAGGCTTTGGTTGATTGTCAAAAACAGGCCGACTGCAACGTCCTCCGGCAGGCGTGCCCATTTGGGACAAAAATGACAGAAAAGCGGACCTGTGTGCAGCGATCCTTTGGACTCATGACTTTCGTCTAATGACGCGACGGCAAGGGCGCACGGTTGACTCTTTTCAAAAAGCGGTTATGAGCGGCCTCGAAAAGGAAACCCGCCATGCGCCGTTTTGGTCTTGCCATTTCTGCCCTGATTGTCCCGGCCTTCGCTGCCGGGCGCGTGCGCCATTTTTCGCTTAAAACTACGGCCAAAACGACCACCAAAACGGTCTGACACCCTGGCCTTCCCGAACTCCCCCGGGTCTGGCGGGGGAGATAAAACCCGCATACGGCCAGCGGGTTTGACGAGGCGGGGAGAGAAACAGGATGAATTTCAAAATGAACAGTGCAGGTTTCAAGGTTGCAATCGTCGGCGCGACAGGCAATGTCGGGCGCGAAATGCTCAATATATTGGAAGAGCGCGGCTTTCCGGTTTCGGAAGTGGTGGCGCTTGCCTCGCGGCGTTCGCTTGGCACTGAAGTCTCGTTCGGCGACCATACGCTCAAGTGCAAAGTGCTGGAGCATTATGATTTTTCAGACACAGATATCTGCCTGATGTCTGCGGGCGGCAATGTGTCGAAGGAATGGTCCCCGAAGATCGGCGCGCAGGGCTGCATCGTCATCGATAATTCGTCTGCCTGGCGTTATGATATGAATGTTCCGCTGATCGTGCCGGAAGTAAATCCGGATGCCATCACGCAATTTACCAAGCGCAACATCATTGCCAACCCGAATTGTTCGACCGCTCAGATGCTGGTGGCACTGAAGCCGCTGCATGATGCCGCCAAGATCAAGCGCATCGTTGTCTCCACCTACCAGTCAGTGTCGGGTGCAGGCAAGGAAGGCATGGACGAACTTTTCCAGCAGACCCGCGCCGTGTTTGTTGCTGATCCGGTGGAAACCAAGAAGTTCACCAAGCGTATCGCCTTCAATGTCATCCCGCACATCGATGTGTTCATGGAAGACGGCTATACCAAGGAAGAGTGGAAGATGGTCGCCGAGACCAAGAAGATGCTCGATCCGAAGATCAAGGTAACGGCAACTTGCGTGCGCGTGCCGGTGTTCATCGGGCACTCTGAATCCATCAACATCGAGTTCGAAAATCCGATTACACCGGACGAAGCGCGGGAAATCCTGCGCAAGGCGCCGGGCTGTCTTGTTGTCGACAAGCTGGAAAATGGTGGCTACATCACGCCGGTTGAAAGCGCCGGTGAAGACGCCACCTATATTTCGCGCATCCGCGAAGATGCGACCGTTGAAAACGGCCTGAATATCTGGGTGGTTTCGGATAATTTGCGCAAAGGCGCGGCGCTCAACGCCGTGCAGATCGCCGAATTGCTGGTGGCCAAGGGGCTGATCACGCCAAAGAAAAAGGCGGCTTAATCGCACTTCTTGCCAATGGTAGGAAACTTGCCTACCATTGGCCAAGGAGATTGATTATGGCAAATGTCGAGAAAATCAGTGTTGCGGTGACGCCAGAAATGGCTGCAATGATCCGCGAAGCCGTTGGCAGCGGAGAGTATGCCTCTGCCAGTGAGGTTGTTCGCGATGCATTGAGAGATTGGGAATATCGCCGCAAGCAGCGCGATCAGGCAATTGATGAACTCAGACACTTGATACAAGTCGGAATTGACAGTGGTCCTTCTGTCGAGGGCAAAGCGCTTTTTGACCGACTGAGAGACAAGTACAAACATCTGGCCAGCCAATGAGATTAATCCGCACACTTCAGTCGGATGGGGATATCGAATCTATCGGTGACTACATTGCACAAGACAGTCCGCGCGCGGCTTTGAAATGGATTGGTGAAATTGAAGAGAAGCTGGAAGCAATTGCTGCAGCACCCGGAATCGGAATGGAACGTCCGGAAGTCCAAAAAGGTCTGCGGACAATAGCATTCGGCAATTACCTCATTTGTTACAGGCAGATTGCTGACGGAGTAGAAATTTTGCGCGTTTTTCACGGCGCCCGACTGTGGCAAGATCTTCTTTGAGTTATCATATAAGCCACACAATCAAACGGATTGCCGCAATGCCCATTTCCATAAATTTCGCCAAAATGAACGGACTGGGCAATGCCATCATTGTCGCCGACATGCGCGGGCAAAAATCCCATATCATGCCGCAGGCGGCTATCGCGCTGAATGCGGATGCCATGACCAAGTTCGACCAGATCATGGCCATTCATGATCCGAAAACGGCCGGGACAGATGCATACATCGAAATCATCAACAGTGACGGCAGTCAGGCGCAGGCTTGCGGCAATGGCACGCGTTGTGTTGTGCAGGCGCTTGTCGCCGAGACCGGACGCAAGGCATTCACCTTCGAGACGATTGCTGGAATATTGCAGGCCAACGAGCATGAAGACGGGCTGATCTCGGTGGACATGGGCACGCCAAAGTTCGGCTGGCAAGACATTCCCCTGTCGGAAGAATTTGGCGACACGCGCTATATCGAACTTGAAATCGGACCGCTGGGCGCGCCAATCCTGCATTCGCCAAGCGTTGCCAACATGGGCAATCCGCATGCGATATTCTGGGTGGACCAAGATGTATGGTCCTATGATCTTGGCCGTTTCGGCCCGCTGTTGGAAAACCACCCGCTGTTTCCCGAGCGCGCGAACATCACGATAGCGCAGGTCACTTCGCGTCAAACCATCATCATGCGCACCTGGGAGCGCGGTGCGGGCCTGACCTTGGCTTGCGGCTCGGCTGCGTGCGCGACTGCTGTCTCTGCTGCACGCACACGGCGCACAGGGCGCAAGGTGACGGTCACAGTTCCCGGCGGGCCGCTTGAGATTGAATGGCGCGAGGATAATCATGTCATCATGACTGGCCCTGCCGAATGGGAGTTTGCCGGCAAGCTAGACCCGGAGACAGGCGCATTCATCAAGCTTGATGAAACGGTCAGCGCGGCATGAGCGGTTTGGAGATTTTGACCTTCGGCTGCCGGCTCAACACTTACGAGTCGGAAGTCATCCGCCGTGAGGCAAAAGCTGCGGGTCTTGAGGGGCTTGATGGCGGGGCCGTCATTGTCAACACCTGTGCGGTCACGGGCGAAGCTGTGCGGCAGGCAGGCCAAGCCATCCGCAAGGCGCGACGCGACAATCCGAACGCCCGCATCATCGTCACGGGTTGCGCGGCCCAGACAGACCCGCAGAAGTTTGCCGACATGGCGGAAGTCGATCTAGTGCTTGGCAATGAGGAAAAGCTGAAAAGCCACTCCTACCGGGCGCTGCCGGATTTTGGCGTCAATGATTTCGAGAAGGTGCGGGTCAACGACATCATGAGCGTTACTGAGACCGCTTCGCACATGGTCGATGCGCTGGAAGGCCGCGCCCGCGCTTTCGTGCAGGTGCAAAATGGTTGTGACCACCGCTGCACCTTCTGCATCATACCGTTCGGGCGCGGCAATTCGCGCTCGGTGCCGATGGGCGCGGTGGTTGATCAGGTGCGGCGCCTGTCAGACAATGGCTATCGCGAAGTGGTGCTGTCAGGCGTTGACCTCACCTCCTACGGCCCGGATCTGCCGGGTCAGCCTTCACTCGGAAAACTGGCACAATCAATCCTGAAGTCTGTTCCGGCGCTGGAGCGGCTGCGCCTGTCCTCAATTGATTCCATCGAAGCCGATGAGGCCCTGTTCGAGGTGATCAGTTCGGAAGTCCGGCTGATGCCGCATCTGCATCTGTCGCTGCAATCTGGTGACAACATGATCTTGAAACGGATGAAACGGCGGCACAGCCGCGAAGACTCGATCCGTTTTTGTGATGACATGCGCGCGCGCCGCCCCGATATTGTTTTTGGAGCGGACATCATCGCCGGTTTCCCGACCGAGAGCGATGCCATGTTTGAAAATTCGATGCGCATTGTCGATGAATGCGGGCTGACAAATCTGCATGTGTTTCCGTTTTCGCCGCGCGAGGGAACGCCCGCGGCCAAGATGCCGCAGCTCGATAGGGGCTTGATCAAGCGCCGCGCAGCACGGCTTCGCGCCAAGGGTGATGAGGCCTACTTGCGCTATCTGGCAGGCATTTCCGGCTCGCGGCAAAAGGTGCTGATTGAAAAGCCCGGCATCGGGCGGACCGAGAGTTTTACACTGGTCAAGCTTGATGGCGGCGAGGCGGGGACAATTGTCGAGGTTGACATTCATGGCCACGACGGGTCCATGCTGACCGGTATTCAAGTCAACCAACAGGCAGCCTGACGTATGGCATTCGGCTTTATCAAGAAGATTTTCTCTTTCGGCAAGAAAGAGGTTCAGGAAACCGCCGAAGAGGTGCGTGAGGAAACAGGCGCGCTTCCTTCGCCGGAGGCCATGGTTGCTGATCATGCAGCTGAAATGCTTGTTTTAGAACATGAGGCTCCGGCAGAATCCTTGCCGGACATGGCGATTGAACCTGCCCTTGAACTGGATTTTGAAACGCCGGTTGTGGCAGAGCGGCCCGCAGATATTGGAGCCACATTACCAACCACGCTTGAAGCGGCGGCTGAAGTTTCCACACCGACTGAAAAACCAAAAACTACTGCAAAGCCAAAGCAGGAGCCGGGAAAGCGTGTTGCTGAAAAGCCGCTTGAGGCCAAATCGGGGCAAACGCCTGCGGAAATGACTGCGGAGGCGCGTTCGGATGAAAGTTTCGCGCCGGATGGTGTCTATCAGCCAACTCCTGAAACGGCCGACAATGGCTTGCCGTATCTCGACACACCGGAGCCGCTGGACGAATCCTCCGAGCCGGAGCCGGGCCATCCGCAGCCGATGCCGACGCTTGAAGGGTTCGCTGCCGAAAAGGCTCCTGCGGAAGAACTGGCGCAGGAACCGGTCGGATCAGATGGCGGGTTTGCCGGCGAGGCTGAACTTGCCGAGCCTTATGTTGCAAGCGAGGCGGAACTTGCCGAGCCTTATGCGTCAAGCGAGGCAGAACTTGCCGAGCCTTATGTTGCGGCTCGCGCAGAACCCGATGAACCGCTTGTCGCACCTAACATTCCGGTCTCCTCCAGCGAGGGCAAAGTCTATATTGGCGCCATTGCCGACACGCCGCCTCCGCCGGAACTGGAAGAAAAACTGTCCTGGTTCCAGCGGCTGAGGCGCGGTCTCTCGCGCTCGTCGAAGGAACTGTCCTCCTCGATCACCGGCATTTTCCTGAAGCGCAAGCTTGATGAAGACACGCTGCAGGAACTGGAGGATGTGCTGATCCGCGCCGATCTTGGCATGGAGACGGCCATCCGCATCACCGACACGCTGGCATCCGGGCGCTTTGGCAAGGATGTGTCGGACGAAGAGGTGCGCAGCGTCATGCGCGCCGAGATCGAGAAAGTCTTGGCGCCCGTCGCCAAGCCGCTGGAACTGGACCTCTCGCACAAGCCGCATGTCATTCTCGTCGTTGGCGTCAATGGAACCGGCAAGACCACCACCATCGGCAAGCTGGCGGCAAAGCTGCGGGCAGCAAATCTCAATGTCTGGCTCGCAGCAGGCGACACGTTCCGGGCGGCAGCCATTGAACAATTGCACATCTGGGGCCAACGCACCGGATCACCCGTTGTATCCAACAAGATCGGCGCGGATGCGGCAGGCCTTGCTTACGACGCATTCGAGAAAGCCAAGGAAGCCGGTGCGGACGTCTTGATTATTGATACGGCCGGCCGCCTGCAGAACCGCACCGAGCTGATGGACGAATTGGCCAAGATCGTGCGGGTGCTTGGCAAGCTTGACCCCGAAGCCCCGCATACGGTGTTGCAGACGCTTGATGCGACGACCGGCCAGAATGCGCTCAATCAGGTCGAGATTTTCCGCAATGTCGCGGGTGTAAACGGGTTGGTGATGACCAAGCTCGACGGCACGGCGCGCGGCGGCATCCTTGTCGGCATTGCCGCCAAGCACAAATTGCCGGTCTATTTCATCGGCGTTGGCGAACAGGTCGCCGACCTTGAACCCTTCTCGGCAAAAGAATTTGCCGCAGCCATTGCCGGAACAGAATCATGAAACTCGAAGACATGCCCGGAACCAAGGGCGAGCCACAGGTTAATCCGGCGCTGAAGCTGGCGCTGGAACTCGGGCCGTTGATGGTGTTCTTTTTCGCCAACTCGCGCGGCGCCTGGCTGGCGGAAAAGTTTCCGGCATTGACGGAGCTTGGCAAACCGATCTTTATCGCCACCGCTGCCTTCATGGTGGCGACCGCGATTGCGCTTCTGGTCTCCTATGTGCTGACCAAGACACTGCCGATCATGCCGCTGGTCTCAGGTGCGGTGGTTTTGGTGTTCGGCACTTTGACGCTTTATTTGCAGAATGACATCTTCATCAAAATGAAGCCGACGATCATCAACACGCTGTTTGGCGGCGCGCTCCTGGGCGGCTTGTACTTCGGCAAGTCGCTGCTGGGTTATGTGTTCGGTGCGGCGTTCAGGCTTGATGCGGACGGCTGGCGCAAACTGACGCTGCGCTGGGGTCTGTTTTTCCTGTTTCTGGCGGTGCTGAACGAGGTCGTCTGGCGCAATTTTTCAACTGATTTCTGGGTGGCGTTCAAGGTTTGGGGCACCATGCCAATCACGCTGGTGTTCACGCTTCTCCAGATGCCACTGATCATGAAGCATACCGTTGAAGAGAAGTAGGTCTTACCAGCCGATCGGCTTGCGGTTGCGAAAGAAGCCGCCGGTCGGACCGCTTTCCGGCAAGGTTGCCAGCCAGATCGCCGTGTCCGCGCCCTCTTCGGGTGTGCGTGGCGCAGATGTCCCGCCCATGCGGCTCTTGACCCAGCCCGGGCACATGGAATTGATTTTCACGGATGGCTGCAGTTGGTGTGAAAGCGCCAGGGTCAATGCATTGAGCGCCGCCTTGGCAACGCCGTAAGCGCCGGGTGCCGTGATGCCTTCGGCAAAAGCGCCCCAGCCGGAACTGACATTGACGATGCGGCCATAGCCCTGGCGCGTCATGTGCGGCGCGCAGGCGCGGATCAGCCGATATGGTCCTTCGACCATCACAGCCATGGATTGTTCGAACTCATCGGGTTGGTCAAGCATGTGCTCCTGAAACAGAACCCCGGCGTTGTTGATCAAAACATCGAATGGGCCCGCTTGCGCCACCGCTAATGCAATGGATCCGGCATCCGAAACGTCAAGTTCGATGCAGGACATTCCGGTTCCTGAAACCGCAGCCTCGCCATCTGCCTTGCTGCGGCTGCCGATGATGATATCCAGACCGAGCTCTTGCAGACCTTTGGCGATGGCAAGTCCGATGCCGCGATTGCCGCCGGTAACCAGAACGCGCTTGATGCCGTCGGCAGTTATCGCCATCACCCCGCCAACGCTTTCTCGATCTCCGGCAACAATGTCGTCTTCCAAGACGCCGCATCCAGCGGGCCGACGAATTTGTAGCGGATGGTTCCGTCCTTGCTGATGACATAGGTTTCCGGCACCCCGTAGACTCCCCAGTCAATGCCTGCGCGGCCCGAAATGTCAGCGCCGATCACGGCGAACGGGTTGCCGAACTCAGCCAAAAATGCCGCCGCGTTTTCGGGCTTGTCCTTGTAGTTCAAGCCAACCAAAGTGAAGCGCGTGTCCTTGGCGAACTCAATCAACGCCGGGGCCTCCTCGCGGCAGGGCACGCACCATGAAGCAAAGACACTCAGCACCGTGACGCGGCCGATGAAATCTGCGGATTTCAGAGCGGGCGCTGCCGGATCCAGCGGCGGCAGGTCCGTTGCAGGCGCCGTCTTGCCGATCAGCATTGAAGGCAGTTCGGATTTGTCCTTGGTGCTCATCAGCTGCATTGCGAACACGCCCGCCAGCCCGGCAAAGACAATGATCGGCAGAAAGGCAATCCAGTTGCGCTTTTTCAGGCCTGGCGCGCTCATTTCAAGCTTCCGACCGGCGCTTGATGCCCGCAGCTTCGAGTGCGGCGAGTTGTTTTTTGGCGTTGCGGCGCTGAAGGACAAGACCGAGCGCCAGAATGCCAAGAACCAGGGCGCTCGCGCCATAGGCAGCTGCGACATAGGCCATGTGTGGCGTCATGCCCCGTCTCCCAATAATTCCATTTTGGAATCCACTTTGGAGTCCATTTTGTTTGCCGAGCGTGCGGCGAGGCGGCGCATGGCGATGATGCGGCGCTGCCATATTTCATTTTGCATGGCCATCATGTGCAGGGCGAAGAAAAGCAGCGTGAAGCCGATGGCCGAGACCAGCAACGGCCATAAAAGGCTCGGGTCAATGGTCGGGCCATCCATGCGGAACACGGCGGCGGGCTGATGCAGCGTGTTCCACCAGTCGACCGAGAATTTGATGATCGGAATGTTGATAAAGCCGACCAGTACCAGAATCGCGACGGCGCGCGCGGACCTGGACGGATCGTCAAGCGCGCGAGACAGCGCAATGACGCCCAGATACATCAGGAACAGTACGAAAACGGATGTAAGCCGCGCGTCCCACACCCACCATGTGCCCCACATCGGCTTGCCCCACAGCGAGCCGGTGACCAGCGCGAGAAACGTGAACGCGGCACCGATCGGTGCTGCGGCCTTTACCGAGACATCCGCCAACGGGTGACGCCAAACCAGCGTGCCAAGCGCTGAAAGGCTCATGACGCTCCAGCACATCATCGACAGCCAGGAGAAGGGCACATGAATATACATGATCCGCACGGTCTGGCCCTGCTGATAGTCTTCCGGGGCGGCAAAGCCCATCCACAGTCCGGTTACCGTGGTTATCAGCGCAATACCCATCAGCCACGGCAGTAGTTTGCCGGACCAGGAAAGGTACACGCTCGGGTTCGCCAGCCGTGTCAGCCACGCGCCGATGCCGGATTTTGGAGAGAGGCTTGTTTCGCTCATGGAACCGCTTTTAGCCGTGACGCAAGGGCTTCGCAATTGATCCAACGCAATTTGATGTTTTACGCTTGTCGATCACTTGGCCAACCATTTCCACACTTCTTTGAGACAAGCCAAGTCTTCACGCTTATTTAGGCCGATGTTATTTGCAAATTCTGTTCTGGCGATGACCCTGCGCCAGTACCCACTAAATATAGAAACTTGCAAATCGATTTCCCCGTATTTTGTGCCCGATTTATGTTTGTTTTTTGGGTATTAATCAAAAATTCAATATGAATTGGACAGTTTTTGCGAAGTATGGAATCTTAACAAACAGTTAACGCGAGTAAAGAAAATGCGTAGGCATACAATGCTTAGTTTTCTGGCAGGTCTTGGTAAAGATAAACCCGTTGAGCTTGTTTCAAGCCTGGCGGTATCAACTGAAGATTTTGATCTTGAAGCGTTTGATATCGAGCTGGCCCCGGCATCTGAAAAAGATCAAATGCACAGGTCCCTGTTCAAGACTGAAGTCGAAAATTTGATGAATTCGGTCAAGCAACAATCAGTTGAAATAAGTTGTCAATTTGCCACGTTTGCAAATTGGTCGGCAGAAATTGAAATGTTGAGCGCCCGGGCGGCAACACTTCAGCCGCTTTTGACAAAACTCATAGAGGAAAATTCCGCGCAAGCGGGAATGATTGCCGAATATGAGCACAACAAGGAAATGGCTGACAGCAAGATTTCCGCGCTCGAAGCTGAAGTCACGCATTTTCGCCCTCTCGCCTCGCGGTTGGAAGAAGAACTTTATATCACCAAGGAAAAGCTTGGATCAGCGCAAAACATGCTTGCTTCGCTGGAAGGCCAGTTTGCCCAGCACCAAACCGAAAACAATGAATTGATATATACTTTGGCAAAGGCGGAATCGAAGGCAACACGGGCCAGCGAAGAAAACATGGCTTTCCGCCAGAAGGCGCAAGAGCACAACGCAGTTATGCAAAGCCAGATGCGCGAGGTTGCCGATCTCAAATCCGCTATTTCGACAAAGCTGCGTGAATTGCAGAAACAGGAAGAATTGGTTGCCGATCTTTCGGAAAAGCTTGCTGCAGCCCAGCAGACAGGCAGTCACTCCGCGTCAACCCTGTCCAGCGTCCTGATGCGTGAGGCGCAAACGGAAAAAGAACTCCAGATGCGCCTTGCAGAGCAACGGGAGCAACACAAGGATATGGTTCAGAAACTTGCAAACCGGGACAAGCAGCTGAATGCTGCGGAAGTGAAGATCGCAGGCTTGAACACCAAGATTGAGTTTTTGACACAACTTACGCAAAAGCTGCGAGACGACATGCATATGAATGCTGGACAAATGAACATCATTGAAAAGTCCAGTCGGCAGTTGGTTGAAGGGCTTGCAAGGCGTGAGATTGTGGACACGACGCCCCAAGCAGAAGCGAATGTAACCAAGGAAATCAGGCCCAAATTACGATCAGTGCAAATGTCGGGCGCGCCGCGTTTGCCGGTTGAAACCCCCATACCGTCGCACAGGGCTTCTTGAGGCGACTTCAGCAGCCAGTCCAATCCGGGTCTCTATAACTTTTTGAAATTGGTCCAAGAGTGTGTTTGAGATTGTGCAAAAGCGGCAGTTGTTCTGGCCTTTGGCAAAATCAACGTTTGCGGGCTACGATCAGCTGGCCCGGACGCTCCAGCGCGCTCATGTAGTTATAACCCTTTATGGCGATGATGCTCCAGGCATTTGCCGCCTCCAGCCGTCTCAAATGTGTTTCATAGCCGTCTTCAACATAGTGCGCACCGTTCATGAATATCACGATCGGGCCGCCGCTGCGCACAATGCGAATAAATTCGGGAAAGCATTCAGGCCCCAGATGTCCGGGCGCGAATGATCCGGCACAGATGACTGCATCATAGGCTCCGTCTTTGATCGAGGTGCGCTGTTGCATGTCGCCTTCAATCAGCCGGCTGTAAAGATTTTTGGCCTTTGCCTCTGCAAGCATCGACGTTGAAATATCCAGCCCGTCGATGTTGGTGTAGCCGGCCTGTTTCAGCTCCCGGCCGACCAGACCGGTGCCGCAGCCGATGTCGATGATGGCGGCTGCTTTGTCGCCGACAAGTGGCATGAGCGCCTCAGCGGCAATGATGTGTCCGCTGTAGCCGAACCTGTCGAGGAGGTCCGCCTCGTAAGTTTGCGACCATTCATCATACAGCGGCTTGGTCGACAGGCCTTCAGCCTCGTAGCCCGCCAATTTTTCCAACATGCCATTTGGTTTGCCGCTTGGTTTACCGTTGTCCATGATCACCTTTCCCTTTGTGTTCATCGGACACTGGAATGTCGCCCATGTCGAGAAGATTTCAGTCGATGCTTTTGAGTGAAAACGCTGCGGCAATGGTTCCAAGGACGGCGAAGAAAAGCGTGAGTGCGCAAAGGATCTGGAACGGTGCGAGGAACGGCGTCGTGTCTTCCACCGCGCCCAGTGTTGCCGACACGCCAAAGATCAGCACGGGAATGACCAAGGGCAGGATCAGCACGGAGACCAATAGTCCGCCGCGCGGCAGGGCGACGGTCACGGCTGCGCCTACCGCGCCGATGAAAGTGATTGCCGGAGTGCCGACCAGCAGCGTCAGTGTTGCCGCCCCGATGGCGAGCGGCTCCATATTCATGATGAGCCCAAGCAGCGGTGCGGCAATGACCAGGGGCAGCACGGTCACCAGCCAGTGGCTCAGCGCCTTGGCAAATACGGTCACGCACAGTGACACCATGTCTTGTCCGGCCACCATCAAATCCAGCGACCCATCTTCGCGGTCAATCTGGAACAGCCGGTCAAGGCCGAGCAGCGAGGCGAGAAGCGCACCAATCCAAAGTATCGCCGGGCCGATGCGCGCAAGAAGTTTCATATCGGGACCGACACCGAAGGGAATGACGGCAATGACGGCGAGGAAAAACAAAAGGCCGGTCAGCGCGCCAGTGCCTGCCCGCAAGGCAAGCCGGAATTCGCGGGACATGAGGGCGCTCATGGGGTGAGACCTTCCCGGCTTTGGCGCTGCCCGCCGATCACCAGAGTCTGCAATTCGTCAATGCCCAGCGGCAAATGGGTTGCCGCGACCAGCACGCCACCTTTGGCCAGATGGTCGATTGCCAGACCGGCAAACAGCTGTTCGGACGCCTTGTCGAGGCCCGAGGTTGGCTCATCCACCAGCCATACGGGCCGGTGAACACACAGCAGCCGCGCGATGGCGACGCGGCGTTTCTGGCCTGTGGACAGATAGCCGAAGGGAATATCAGAGACATGCGGCAGGCGCACCGCATCCAGCGCCTCTTCAACATCCATCGCCTTTGCAGTTTCATGAGAAGGCAGAAACCCTTGCCAGAAGGCAAGGTTTTCAGCGGCTGTCAGCTGGTCCTTCATGGCGTTGAGCGGCCCAAGATAATGCAGCGCATCAGGAACCGGTTTGCCGTCGCCTTCGACGATGGAAACCGTGCCGGATGATTGGCGAAATAGGCCGGCCAATATACGGAGCAGCGTGGATTTGCCTGCGCCATTTGCGCCGGTCACCGCCATCCCATCGCGCGGCCCAAGCACAAATGAGATGCCGGAAAACAATTCCGTGCCGCCCCTTGTCCCGCCAAGCCCGTCGGCCACAAGCCGCATTTGAAAATCCCCTCACGATGGACACAGAAAAAAATGATGCAATGCAGCATCTTTGACCATGGTCGGTCTTTCAACTCCATACGAAATTGTCTAAGCCTCGCACAACCATGCCAGCGGTCGGCATGGACAGATTTTTTGCCGATCTTGCGGCGCCCGGCCTTGAACCGGATGTCGCGGTGACCAAGCGGAAATGGCCGTACCTGCGAACCGGTCCATCATGGCGGCTGCCGCCCCGGTTGTTCACCTGTTTCGGCTTTGCATTGAGGAGCTCCGCCCATGTCTGCCATCGACAGTCTCAAATGCCGCAAGACGCTCACCGTCGGCACAAAAAAATATGTCTACTATTCCCTTACCGCCGCCGAAAAGAACGGCCTGAAGGGCATTTCCGCCCTGCCCTATTCGATGAAGGTCCTGCTTGAAAACCTGTTGCGCGCCGAAGACGGCACAACGGTGAAGAAGGCCGACATCGAGGCCTGTGCCGCATGGCTCAGCGACAAGGGGAAGGCCGGCAAGGAAATCGCTTTCCGTCCGGCCCGTGTCCTGATGCAGGATTTCACCGGTGTTCCGGCGGTCGTCGATCTTGCCGCCATGCGCGATGCCATGAAAAATCTTGGCGGCAACCCGCAGAAGATCAATCCGCTGGTGCCTGTCGATCTGGTCATCGACCATTCGGTCATCGTGGATGAGTTTGGTTCGGCCAAGGCATTCAAGGCAAACGTTGATCTGGAATATGCCCGCAACGGCGAGCGTTACCGCTTTTTGAAATGGGGCCAGCAGGCGTTCAAGAATTTCCGCGTCGTGCCGCCCGGCACCGGCATCTGCCATCAGGTGAACCTTGAATATCTGGCGCAGACCGTCTGGACCTCCAAGGAAAAGGTCAAGAAGGGCAAGACGACCGAGACCATCGAGATCGCCTATCCAGATACGCTGGTCGGCACGGATTCCCACACCACGATGGTCAACGGCCTTGCGGTCCTCGGCTGGGGTGTCGGTGGCATCGAGGCCGAAGCTGCCATGCTTGGCCAGCCGCAATCCATGCTGTTGCCCGAAGTCATCGGCTTCAAGCTGACCGGCAAGGTGCGCGAAGGCATCACCGCGACGGACCTCGTGCTCACCGTCACGCAGATGCTGCGCAAGAAGGGTGTTGTCGGCAAATTTGTCGAGTTCTTTGGCCCCGGCCTTGATTCCATGACACTGGCCGACCGCGCCACCATCGCCAACATGGCGCCGGAATATGGCGCGACCTGCGGCTTCTTCCCCGTCGATGGCGAAACGCTGAACTACCTCACCACCACCAGCCGCAAGAAGGCGCGCGTGGAACTGGTCGAGAAATATTCGAGGGCGCAGGGCCTCTTCCGCACCAAATCCGCGAAAGACCCGGTGTTCACCGATACGATCGAACTGGAACTTGGCACAGTCGTGCCGTCGATGGCCGGGCCGAAGCGTCCGGAAGGCCGCGTGGCGCTTGAAGGTATTCCGGCTGGTTTTGAAGCCGCGATGGAAACCGAATACAAAAAGGCCGCAGACGCTCACCACCGCTACAAGGTGGAAGGACGCGACCATGATCTTGGACATGGCGATGTGGTGATTGCCGCCATCACCTCCTGCACCAACACCTCGAACCCGTCGGTGCTGATCGGCGCGGGGCTGCTTGCCCGCAATGCGCTTGCCAAGGGTTTGAAGACCAAGCCTTGGGTGAAAACCTCGCTTGCTCCCGGTTCCCAGGTTGTTGCCGATTATCTCGCCAACTCCGGCCTGCAGAAGGATCTGGACAAGCTCGGGTTCAATCTGGTCGGCTTTGGCTGCACCACCTGCATCGGCAATTCGGGCCCGCTGCCTGAGGCCATTTCCAAGACAATCAATGACAAGGGTCTGATTGCCGCTGCCGTCCTTTCGGGCAACCGCAACTTTGAAGGCCGCGTGTCGCCGGATGTGCAGGCAAACTATCTCGCCTCGCCGCCGCTGGTCGTTGCCCATGCACTGGCCGGAACTGTTACCAAGGACCTGACCAAGGAGCCGCTCGGCACCGACAAGAAGGGCAACCCGGTGTATCTCAAAGACATCTGGCCGACCTCGAAGGAAATCCAGGAGTTCATCTCAAAGTACGTGACCAAGAAGATTTTCGCTGAAAAGTACAAGGACGTCTTCAAGGGTGACAAGAACTGGCAGAAGGTCAAGGTTCCGGCCGGGCAGACCTATGAGTGGGATGACAAGTCGACCTATG
>JANMEX010000524.1:0-7420 GCA_031377485.1 Phyllobacteriaceae bacterium | reverse complement strand
CCGCTGGATGTGATTGAAAGCGTGGCGAGCCAGCGAGAATGGGCGTTTGAGCGCGCGGGCGAGGATGAGATTGCCATTAATGTTGGCGGGCGTTTGTCTGCCTACACCGTCTCTTATTCGTGGATGGAAGATTGCGAAGCGCTGCATTTGGCATGCGCGTTCGACATGAAGGTTGCCCGCGGCCGTGCCAATGAAGTCGCCAAATTGGTCACGCTAATCAACGAACAGCTGTTGATGGGGCATTTTGATTTTTGGCAGCGTGAAAATGTCATCATGTTTCGCCAGTCACTGATCTTGTCCGGCGGTCTTGACCCGACAGAGCGTCAGGTGGAAGTGCTGTTCGAAAGCGCAGTCGAGACTTGCGACATTTATTTCGCTGCATTCCAGTTTGTCGTCTGGTCTGGCCAGACGGCGCGTGAAGCAATGGACTCGGCATTGTTCGAGACCATTGGCAACGCCTGAGGCGAGCGATGAAAAGCGAACCTGTGCGCCCGCAAATCACCTTTCCGGACTTTGACAAGGTGGACATCCGCATTGGGACGATTATTGAGGCACTTCCGTTTCCGGAAGCACGAAAGCCAGCGTTCAAGCTGAGGATCGATTTCGGACCGGAGATCGGCGTGAAGCGCTCGTCTGCCCAGATTACCAAGCACTATACAACGCAAGAACTGGTGGGGCGACAGGTGATGGCGGTGGTCAATTTTCCGCCACGTCAGATCGGTCCTGTGATGTCGGAAGTGTTGACGCTCGGCTTTCCTGATGAGGATGGCGAAGTGGTGCTCGCGGCAGTTACCCATGTGGTGCCAAATGGCGGCAAGCTGTTTTAAGCCGGAACCCTTACCGTTGCCCGCAAGCCACCAAGCGGGCTGTCTGACAGATTGATCGAACCTCCGTGTGAGCGGGCGATATCGCGGGCAATCGAGAGGCCAAGACCCGTGCCGCTTTCGTCCTGATTGCGGGCTTCGTCGAGCCGCACGAACGGGCGGAAGACGTCCTCGCGGTGTTCGGGCGCGATGCCGGGGCCGTCATCATCGACAATCAATGTCAGCCAGCCTTTTTGATGCGTCGCCGTAATCGAAACAGATTCGGCATAGCGGAAGGCATTGGTCACAAGATTGTTGATAAGGCGGGTGAATGCGTTCGCCCTCACGTAGACTTCCGGCTTGCCTGAGATGGTGAAGTCCAGCTCGCGGTCGCGCAGTTTGGCCTCTTCGGTCAGCTTTTCGAACAGCTTTTCAAGGTCAAGAACGCCCGTTTCTTCCTGCGCCTCGCCGCGGGCAAACGACATGTATCCTTCGAGCATTGACTGCATATCTGCCACATCTGCCTCGAGTGCAGCCGTATCGATCTTCGGCGGCACCAGTGCCAACTGGAGTTTGAAACGGGTCAAAATCGTGCGCAAATCATGGCTGACGCCAGTCAGCATGGTGGTGCGCTGCTCCATTTGCCGCTCGATGCGTTCGCGCATCTGTATGAAGGCAAGTCCGGCGCGGCGGATTTCTTCCGCGCCTCGCGGGCGGAAGTCCCGAGGCAGGGGACGGCCTTTGCCGAAACTTTCCGCAGCCTCTGCCAGCTTCTGTATCGGGCGAATCTGGTTGCGCAAAAACAAGATGGCGATAGCGAGCAGCACCAATGATGTACCAACCATCCACAAGAGAAAAATGTGGGTGTTGGAGGCATAGGCCTGGCTGCGCTTGGCAAAAATGCGCAGGACATTGGAGGTCATCTGCACGCGGATCTCAACCAGATCGGAGTTGCCGACGGTATCAATCCAAAACGGACGCTTGATCTGACGGGCGAGTTCTGCTGTCAAAATATTGTCCAAAATCGAGAAGAACGGCTTTTCGCCCGGTGGTGGCAGTGGTTCCAGTGGTAGAAACGAGATGTTCAGATCGAGATTTTCGCCTGCAATTTTGGTGATCGTCTCCATGTTCGGATCTTGCGGATAGGTTTCCGCGACGCTTATGATCGCGGCAACATCGCGCGAGACTGCCGTTGACAGCCGCTGCGTCACCGTCTGCCAATGGCGTTCCATGAAAACGAAAGCAACGACCGACTGCAACAGCACCATTGGTGCGATGATGATGATCAGCGAGCGCGCATAGAGGCGCTTTGGCATCCGGCGCGAAAACCAGCTTGCAACCTGCCTCATCAGCGACGGACGATCCGAATACAGTCGCGCTGCTTTTTGCAGCCTCTTCAGCTTTCGGGTTCTGTCGCGATCGGATATTGCCATAAACCGTGGGGTCTTTCCCGCGCCGGTCAGGCCGACTGGCGCTCAATGCTCAAACGATAGCCTACGCCGCGCACAGTCTGCAAGAACAGCGGGTTTGCCGGGTCTTTTTCGATCTTGCGGCGAAGACGGTTGATTTGCACATCAATTGTCCTTTCACCGACGACAGAATCTTCACCGACAAGTTCGTGGCGTGGCACAGTTTCACCCGCACGTTCCCCGAAAAGCACCATTATGTCCTGTTCGCGGTCAGTCAGGCGAATGATTTCAGAGCCACGCTTCAATTCTCGGCGGGCGATATGAAAGGTGAATGGTCCGAAAATGACCTGCTCCTGGCGTACATCCGGAGCTGGGCCGCCGCGCTTGAGTATGTTGTTGATGCGCAGTACGAGTTCGCGCGGATCAAAAGGTTTGGCGATGTAATCATCTGCGCCGGCCTCAAGCCCTTGAATGCGCCGGTCGGTTTCGCTGAGTGCAGTCAGCATCAAAATGGGCACGTCGCGCGTTTCGCGCAGCGATTTGGTGAGTTCAACACCGGTTTCACCCGGCATCATCACGTCAAGAATCAGCATGTCGAAATCAAGATTTTCAAGCTTGCGCCGTGCCTCTGCCGCAGTTGCGGCAACAGTTACGCGGAAACCGCGTTCGACCAAAAATTGCGAAAGCAGGGTGCGAATACGGGTATCGTCGTCAACGACCAACAGGTGGGCCGCATTATCATCAATGTTGGGTGACGGTTTTAACTTTTGCATTATGGGTCCTCCCGATGCCGCCGGTTTTTGAAGCAAATAGGCTGCAAATTCAGCCAACCATTGCTTTCAAAAAACGTTCGACCTGTTCGCGTGCCCCCGCACCCGATTTGCCAAGCGCCATGCCGATGCGGCGAGATTGTGGCAAAGCGAGTTTGAGTGCAAGCGCCTGGCCTTTCTCAGTTGGGTACAACTCGCGCTGGCGCTTGTCTTTTGGTCCGGGTATTTGCGCCACGTGGCCGGAATCGATCAATTGCTTGAGCACACGGGCCAGGCTTTGTTTGGTAATTTTCAAAATGTCCAACAACTCGGCCACGTTAAGGCCCGGTTGGCGGTTCACAAAATGCAGGACGCGGTGATGCGCGCGACCAAAAGCGAAATTTTCCAAAATAGCGTCGGCATCTGAGGTGAAATCGCGGTAGGCGAAGAAAAACGCTTCGATCAGCGCAAAGTCGATGCCCTGATCCTGGGTCAGGGGTTCCCGGACAATGCCCAAATCCGAGTCTTTGCTGAACATGTTTCCACTCCAAATTATGTCAGCACTATTGACATATTTTTTCGGTCTGCGTAACGTTTAATCCGTTGTTGGCCACATTTTGTGCAAAACGTAAAGCTTACAGGTTTTCGGCGAAGTTCTGTGTGACGGCAATAAATAACAATTTGAAATGGGCCTGATGGCTTTTTTCACCGCCAGCGAGCGGGTAAAAAACGGGAGAGAAAAATGGCATCGGTTCCTTTTGACCAACTGCAGGGCGTGATCTGGGTTAACGGCTCGCTGGTGGATTGGCAGGATGCCAAGATTCATATTCTCACTCATGGCCTGCACTATGGCGGCTCGGTATTTGAGGGCGAACGCGCTTATGGCGGCAAGATTTTCAAGTCGCGGCAGCATTCCGAGCGTTTCCTGAATTCTGCTGAATTGCTCGACTTCGAGATCCCGTACACGGTTGATCAGTTGATGGAAGCAAAGCAACTGGTTGTCGACAAGAACGGCTTCAAGAACTGCTACGTTCGCCCTGTCGCCTGGCGCGGCAGCGAGATGATGGCTGTTGCCGCACAGATGGCGCACATCCATACCGCAATTGCGGTATGGGACTGGCCATCGATGTTTGATGTCAACACCAAGATGAAGGGCATCAAGCTCGATATCGCCGATTATCGTCGTCCGGACCCCGCCACTGCGCCATGCCATTCAAAGGCTGCCGGACTTTACATGATTTGCACGATTTCCAAGCACCGCGCCGAACGCAAAGGCTACGCAGACGCCATGATGCTTGACTGGCAAGGACGGGTCGCTGAATGCACCGGTGCCAACATATTCTTTGCCAAAGATGGCGAACTCCACACCCCGATTGCTGATTGCTTCCTGAACGGGATCACCCGCAAGACGGTGATTGAACTTGCCGAACGCAAGGGCATCAAGGTTATTGAACGGCGGATCATGCCTGATGAACTGGCTTCTTTCAGCGAATCATTCATCTGCGGCACAGGTGCGGAAGTCACACCTGTTTCCGAAATCGGACCGTATAACTTCCTTCCTGGTGCAATTTCCCGTACGCTTATCGAAGATTATTCGGCAGAAGTGAACGCGTGATACTTGATTTAAGTACACCCTTTCTGCGTTAACCATGGATACCTAATTCACGTTTCGGACGTCTGAATATGGTGAACAAAGTGTTAATCGGTTTGACTTTGGCCTAAGTTAGCGGTTCATTGCCCTCGCGGCGAATACGTCGCGACGGGGTAAAAACGGGATCCAAACACATGGAACAAATTCTTCCGCTCATCATTCAGGCAATTTCCGGCGCTGCAGGCGGCGGTCTTGTCGGTAATCTGGTCAAGCAGGCCGGCATGGCGCTTCTGCCGAAGCTGATCGCAGGCGCTGTTGGCGGCATTGGGGGCAATGCAGCAATCGGCGGTCTTCTGGCGAGCGCACTCGGCTCCACCGGCGGTCTCGACCTTATGGGCATCATCAGCCAGGTCATTTCCGGCGGCCTCGGCGGCGGCGTGTTGACTGCACTTGCCGGTGTCGTCATGGGTGCGATGAAGAAATAATGCACGAAATGAAGAAGTAATTCTTCAACAGTGTTTCAATGAATCGGGCGGCGAAAGCTGCCCGTTTTCGTTTATGTGAAAGCCATTGATTTAGATTCAGGAAGGCGATCAACATGGGTCAATTGACAGGCATTATCGTTCCGGTCACGGCATTCCAACAAAACTGCACCATCCTGTTCGATGGCGAAACG
Source organism: Phyllobacteriaceae bacterium (assembly GCA_031377485.1). GTDB lineage: Bacteria > Pseudomonadota > Alphaproteobacteria > Rhizobiales > Rhizobiaceae > JANMEX01. The sequence continues at coordinate 2,192 of JANMEX010000524.1, read as the reverse complement.
AAGGTTGGTGTGGTGGTTGATCCCGGCGGGGACGTCGAGCAGATTGCTGCGGCTATCAAGGAAAAAGGTGTCAAGGTTGAAGCCATTTGGCTAACCCACGGCCATCTCGATCATGCAGGTGGTGCGATGAAACTGAAGGCGTTGCTGAATGTTGATATCATAGGGCCGCACGAGGCAGATGAGCCGTTGCTGCATAACATAACAAACCGGGCGGCGGCATTTGGCGCAGCCGGTACTATGGAAGACGCAACTCCCGACCGGTATTTGACCGATGGAGAAAGCGTTTCGTTTGGCGAACATGTTTTTGAAGTCTATCACACACCCGGCCATGCGCCGGGGCATGTCATTTTCTTCAACCGCGCAGCCAAATTTGCGCATCTGGGCGACGTGTTGTTCAACGGCTCTGTCGGGCGCACGGATCTGCCGGGCGGCGACCATCAGACACTTTTGAATTCGATCCGTGACAAGGTGTTGCCGCTTGGCGATGATGTCAGCTTCATTTGCGGCCACGGTCCGGGAAGCCGGATTGGCGAGGAACGGCGTTCAAATCCGTACCTCGCCGACTTGCGATAATTAGCTAGCGTCAGTCAATCAGTTGGCGGCGCAGAAGTGGTTCTGGCCATCATACCCACGGTAAGTGCCGGTTTCGGGATTGAACGACCGGTACCGGTTCGAGCAATAACGGAACCACTCACGCGACCAAGGCTCCAAGCCTGAATCGTATGTAATGACTTCCGGCTCGTAATGGCGGCGCGGGGCAGGCGGATAATCGTAAACGGAGATCGGGCGTTCGCGGTAAATCCGGCGCGGCTGATATACCGGCTCTGGCTGTGACAGTGCGCCAACAATAATCGCACCGGCTGCAAGGCCAAGAATGCCTGCTGCCAGAGCATCATTGTTGTGACGCTGTGAGTAGATCGGACGGTGATGTTCGCGGCGCCAGTCACCAGCTTCAGCAGCGGTAAACGTGGGTGCGAGCGATGCGATGCCAACAAGTGCTGCAATCGCGGATTTGGTGATAATGTTCATGACAGGCTCCTTCGGCGATGTCTGGCCGGTTTCCCGGAATATCATGGGAAATACGCGCCAGCGCCTGAATGGTTCCTGAACGGCTCCGCCACAATTGCGGCCGCATTTGGCAAAAGCCATGCGATCAGCGGTTCTTCATCACGATACACGCACCGCCTGATGAATGGAGTGCGGCACAGATCTGGTTGGCTTCTCCCCGGGAATCCGCGCCAATCCGGACAGCGTAAATGCCCCGTCGGCCGATGGGCGTGCGCACACGGCTGACAACGGGTTTATGGTCGGCCAATACGGAAGCAAACTGACGGCGCACGCGCTCATATTGGTTGACGGCGGCAGAGCGGCGGAAATTTCCCGCGACCTGTACACCCCAAGGCTTCACATGCACTGTGCTCATGGCGATGGTATTGAACGCGATGACCGGCAGCTTGCGGCAGCCTTCTTCAAACGTCAGCTTGGCGTCAAGCGGCTTGGCAGTGACTTCTGCCCCGCGTGCTACGAAATTGTCGGCAGGTTCGCCTGTGATATCGAGCACGTAATCTTCTGTTTCCAGCGGCAGGAAACCGCCTGATGACATCCAGCGGCTGACCCTGCCTTCGCCTGCGTTGTAGGCGGCAGCGGCCAAGCCGAAGTTGCCCATGTTTTGCTTCAACTCTGCCAAAAACTTGGCTGAAGCGGGAATTGCCTCATCTATGTTGAACGGGTCTTTCAAACCGCGCAACTTCGCTGTGCCTGGCATGAACTGGGCAATGCCTTCCGCGCCGACAGGCGAAACTGCCTGATGGTCAAACCGGCTCTCTTTCCAGATCAGGCGGGCAAAGAACTCAGGCGGAATGGAGTTCGCCTTCGCCTGCGCAGCAATGAGGTCGCAAATACGATCGACGGTGACAGTTTTTACAATGTTGGGGAGCACGCCGCGATCATCTGGACCAGCAGGGGCTTGCATTAAAGTTCCACCAACGGCGGGACCGGGCATGGCCAGCGCGAGCGCTATCAGCGCGTGGGAGACTATGCGTTTCATCATATTCGGCTTTATCCCCGGTCTCCCGCCCGGGAAGAACCGTCCTGCCCTATACCTTAAAGGAGCTGGAGATTGATAGCCTTCGGTCCTTTGCCACGCTTGTCCGGCTCGGTGTCGAAAGTTACTTTCTGACCATCGGCCAGGC
>JANMEX010000470.1:0-1637 GCA_031377485.1 Phyllobacteriaceae bacterium | reverse complement strand
CGGGTAGTGGGGCTCAATGACAGCCACATCGGCCTCATTATCCTCTACACCGCTTTCAACCTGTCCTTTTCTGTCTGGCTGATGAAGGGATTCATGGATGAAATTCCGAAAGAGTATGAGGAGGCCGCGCTGGTCGACGGCTACACCCGCATGCAGTCTTTCTTCAAGATCGTGCTGCCGGAAGCCGTTACAGGCATTGCCGCGACATCGGTGTTTTGCTTCATCACGGCGTGGAATGAGTATGCGTTCGCGCTGATCATGACCAACCGCCGTGCCCAGACCACGCCACCGTTCATCCCGAGTCAGGTCGGTTCGGGCCTCATTGACTGGACAGTCATCGCCGCCGGAACGCTGTTGTTCATAATCCCGGTCGCCGTCTTCACCTTCATGCTGCGCAATCATCTCCTGCGCGGGGTGACATTCGGCGCAATCCGCAAATAGGGGCCTCACATGAGCTTTCGCGACATGAGCGTGAAATATTTCGAACCGGCTTCGATCTGGACCATGGTGTTTGGCATCATTGCGCTTTGCCAACCCGTCAATCTGATGCTGCACAGCTACGGTGTGACGATCATCCTGATCGGACTTGTCGGCTTTAACATCTTCTCGAAAATCAAACCCCTCCCGTCCAAGGAATAGTCGTCGCAAATGGCTGAGATCATCCTTAAGGACATCGAGAAGTTTTTCGGGTCCGCATATGTCATCCGCAAGCTCAACTTAACGATCAGGCATCGCGAGTTCGTGGTTTTGCTTGGGCCGTCAGGCTGCGGCAAGACAACCACACTGCGCGCGATCGCGGGCCTTGAGGAAATCGACCGGGGACAAATCCTGATCGATGGAAAGCCGGTGCAGGGGCTTGAAGCGGGCGACCGCGACATTGCCTTCGTGTTCCAGTTGTTTGCGCTCTACCCACATCTGACCGCTTATGAAAACATCGCTTTCCCCTTGCGGGCAACTCGCGAGAGCAAGGAAAATATCGACAAGAAAGTCCGTGCCGTTGCCCGCTCTCTGCAGATTGAACATTTGCTTGGCAAGCGCCCGTCTTCGCTGGCGGGCGGTGACATGCAGCGTGTTGCCATCGGCCGGGCGCTGGTGCGCAGGCCCAAAGCCATGTTGATGGATGAACCGATGGGAGCGCTGGATGCAAAGCTGCGCGAGGAAATGCGCACCGAGCTGAAACGTCTCCACCTGGAAAACGAAGCCACCACCGTTTATGTCACGCATGATCAGGTTGAAGCCATGTCCATGGCCGACCGTATCGCCATCATGAACGACGGCATTCTGCAGCAGGTCGGCACACCCGATGAAGTCTATCATCATCCGGCTAACCTTTTCGTCGCCCAGTTTGTCGGCAGCCCGGTAATGAACATTGCGCCCGCTGCAATCAACGCCAAAGGCAAGGCGCTCAATGTAAGCCTTGGTGGTGACGCGACGGTCTTCGAGTTTCCGCAGGAGCTTGGTGCGCAAATCAGCGCTTCACCCGCCGGCACCGGTGATCTGACGCTTGGCATACGCCCGGAAGGCGTGCTTCTGTCACGAGAGGAAAAAGCGGGCTACGCCGCCTCGCATGTTCATTTGATCGAGCCACTTGGCGCATACGACATTGTCGATCTGAAGTTTGGATCGACATTGTTGCG
>JANMEX010000448.1:0-2032 GCA_031377485.1 Phyllobacteriaceae bacterium | reverse complement strand
TAAAATTGTCATTGTTGCCGCCTCAATAATTCCTGTGCCGGAAAATGCTCTAGACAAATGGCTGGCGAACCATGCGGGTTAGGCTCAAAGGTATCAACTCAGTCAAAACGACCTTGGCCGATGGCCGCAAGGTTGAATTCTGGTATGCTTGGAAAGGCGGGCCGAGGCTTCCGGGCTCTCCGGGTGATCCTGAATTTATCGCTGCCTACAACGAGGCTGTGTCAAGAAAGATCAAGACAAAGCCGGGGGCGCTGATCGGTGTTCTGAATGGCTTTCAGTCAAGTTCCGATTGGGATGATCTGGCACCGCGCACTCAGGCTGACTATGTGCGGCAAATCAAATTGATCGAGAGAGAGTTTGCCGATCTGCCAGTGAGCGCGCTGGGCGACAAACGAATGCGCGGGATTTTCAAGGCTTGGCGAGACAAGATTGCCATGCGGTCACGGCGGCAAGCCGACTATGCCTGGTCGGTTTTGGCGCGGGTGCTTTCATGGGCGCTTGATCGGGGCCTTGTTGCCGCGAATCCTTGCGAAAAGGGCGGGCGGCTTTACCGAGGCAACAGGCGTGCAAATGTTTGGTCGGATGACGACGAAGCCGTGTTTTTGGCGAGCGCACCTAAGCATTTGCATCTGCCTTTCTTGTTAGCGCTTTGGACAGGACAGAGGCAGGGCGATTTGTTGCGCCTTCCTTGGTCTGGCTATGACGGAAAACGGATACGGCTGCAGCAAGGCAAAACACAGGCGAGGGTGAGCGTTCCGGTTGGCACGCCACTCAAAGCGATGCTTGACGCCACACAGCGCCGCTCGCCGTTGGTTCTATTGAATTCTGATGATCGACCTTGGACCGCGGACGGTTTCAGGTCGTCCTGGCGAAAAGCCTGTGCCGCCGCCGGTGTCGAGGGCGTCACATTCAACGATTTAAGGGGTACTGCCGTTACGCGCCTTGCGCTGGCGGGCTGCACGGAAGCCGAGATTGGAACAATTACCGGCCACTCACTTCGCGATGTCCGGTCAATTCTCGACGCTCATTACCTTCACAGGGATCCGGCTCTTGCTGATTCTGCGATCAAAAAGCTCGAAACAAGAACGAATATTCCCAAACGTTCATCCAAACGCGATGAAAGGGGCTAAGTCAAAATGGTTGAAAACGTAATAAAAACAAGTGGCTGGGGAACCTGGATTCGAACCAAGACTAGCGGAGTCAGAGTCCGCTGTTCTACCATTAAACTATTCCCCAAGAGTGCAGCTTCGTGCCGCAGCGCTTGTGTTGACTTTGTCAGCGGGCGCATCTTGCGCCGCCAACCAAGGCAGCGGGGGTCATATAGTCGAATTGGCCTGCGCTGCAAACCCCCAAAATGCATTCCGCCTGCACCGATATCCAAGTTTGCCGCGTTTGTTCTTTGCAAAACCGTGCGCGCCTGTTACCTTTTGCCCAACGACATGAATTGACAGCGCTTGCGCGGCCCTTGCGGCCTGTGCGCGCGAAAGGGAATTAACGTGGAAGACCCCGAACCCGGCGCGCATGCGCCCGGCGCAGGGGCGCAGCGGCAACTTCCGGATTCTCATCCGGAAAGAGCTCCCAAGGGGACTCAAAATCCGCTGAAAGCCGGACAGGATGGCAAGACTGCGCCACCCTCCGGTCGCCCGGCAATCGCCGCTCATGAGGGCATTCCCGCCCGCAAGCGCGCAAAGCGCCGTCGCCGTCGCTCGAAAACGGCGTATACGGCTGCACGCCCACTACAGGCTGAAAAGCCGTCGCCACCCGTGGTTCCGCAGCCTCAGACCAGCGCTCCGGTTGCAAAACTGGCCCAAGCGGCACTGCGGCCCATGGAAGAGGTGCGCAAACCTGACCTTTATGCAGCCCTTGATCTTGGAACCAACAATTGCCGCTTGCTGATCGCTACGCCAACCAAACCCGGCCAGTTTCGCGTCGTCGATGCCTTTTCACGCATCGTGCGGCTGGGCGAGGGGCTGACTGCCACGGGACGCCTGCAGCAGGGCGCGATGGATCGCGCGGTTGAGGCGCTGAAAAT
>JANMEX010000416.1:0-1716 GCA_031377485.1 Phyllobacteriaceae bacterium | reverse complement strand
GGCAACTTCCGAACCGCCACGCAAGATTTCCATTCAGGCATTTGGCCTGTTTGGCAAAATTCGCGAACTGGATGTGTGGCTGCGTGAAGACGCTTCGCGCATCAGCCGCGTCTTTGAATCCCACCCCGAATTTGCCTTCACAATGCTGAACAATGGCGAACCGATGAGTTTGCCGAAAAAGATCAAAGGCAAGGTCAACCCGGACGGCATGGCCGAGCGGCGTGCATTTTTAGCCGCCCGCGGATTTACGACGACTTTTTTGACGAGGTCCGTCCCACGCGGCGCAAATGCGGATGATTTTCTGGATGCCTGCGTGATGGTGCTGGTGGCTGAACGCTTGGCCACGGGCATTGCCAAACCGTATCCGTCACCGCCTGCGCAAGACGCTTTCGGCCTGCCAATCGCCATCCATGCCTGAATTGTGCACTGCAAAACGCGCCAATTGATCTCCGCAAGAATTGCCGCTAATCCATGCCGCATGGTCAATTTTCCCAAACGCCTTCTCGACGGTTACCAGTCATTTATTGACGGTCGCTATTCTCTGGAATCCAGTCGTTACCGCACACTGGCCGACAGCGGCCAGAAGCCACGCACCATGGTGATCGCCTGTTGTGACTCCCGCGCAGCGCCTGAAACCATCTTTGACTGTGGCCCGGGCGAACTGTTCGTCGTGCGCAACGTTGCCAACCTCGTGCCCCCTTACACGCCCGATGGCGAGCATCATGGTACGTCGGCCGCGCTTGAATTTGCCGTGCAAAGCCTGAAAGTAGAAAACATCGTGGTGATGGGCCACGGCAGGTGCGGCGGCATTGCAGCGGTGCTGGATCAAGAGTCCGAGCCACTGTCTCCCGGTGATTTTATTGGACGCTGGATGAACCTTGTTCAGCCAGCTGCCGAGGTGATCGCCGCCAACACGCTTTTGACAGCATCCGAGCGCCAGCGGGCAATGGAACGTGTCTCCATCCGCTTCTCACTGGAGAATTTGCGGACGTTTCCCTGCGTGAACATTCTCGAGGGCAAAGGCCGCTTGACCTTGCATGGTGCCTGGTTTGACATATCAACTGGCGAACTGTGGGTGATGAACCCTGAAACCGGCGATTTTGTCCGGCCTTGACAGGAAACAGAAAATGAAAAAGCTCGTCCTTGCCCTCGCGCTTTCCATGCAGTCAACGTGGTCATATGCAGGCGGAGCGGAAACGGCGCTGATCGAGCGCTGGTACAATGCACTTGGGACAATAAACCGGGCGGAGTTTGCAGACATTCTTTCCGACAAAGCCAAGATTACACTGGGCGATCTCGACATCATTCAGACCAAGGAAGAGTTCATCGCAAGCCTTGATGAGTGGCAGGACGCCATGAAGGGCGCAACCATCCGTCATGCCATTGATGCGGACGCTGATGGCTTGGTCACGGTTTCAGTCTGCTACAAATTTCCCGACAATGAGGCGCTTGCCCGCGAGGTCTTCGCCTTCGAAGGCGGCAAGATCCTTGCATCGGAACAGGAAACGATTGCGGAAAGCTGCGAGACGTTTCCGGGATAAAACCGGTTAATCACTCAAATGCAAAGGGCCGCGCGTTGCGGCCCAAATTTGCTGTTCTGTTTCGACTGATGCCGGGCGAAAATTCAGATTGGTGAGTCATATGGCGGTGTATTCGAGAACCGGAGCGCAGCGTACATAAGTACGTGAGCACCGGAAGCGCAGAAGACGTCGCGAG
>JANMEX010000412.1:0-3389 GCA_031377485.1 Phyllobacteriaceae bacterium | reverse complement strand
CTTCGCACCGCAATGCGCCTCCAGCACTGCAAGCACCATCGACAGGTGCGCCGAATCCCAGCCGACCACCGAGCGGCGCGGCGTGCCGAGCGTTGAAGGTGCGGCGAGGGCCTGGATTTCGACGAGAACCGGTCTTGTGCCTTCCATCCCGGCAAAAACGGCCGCTCCAGGGGCTGATGCGTTGCGTTCGCCGAGGAAAAGCAGCGATGGATTGGCAACCTCGCGCAGGCCGCCATCCGACATTTCAAACACGCCGATCTCGTCGGTCGGGCCGAAACGGTTTTTGACGCCGCGCAGAATGCGGAAATGATGGCCGCCATCGCCCTCGAAATAGAGCACGGCATCGACCATGTGCTCTACGACGCGCGGCCCGGCGATCTGGCCTTCCTTGGTGACATGACCGACGAGAACGACCGCCGCGCCTGTGGATTTCGCGTAGCGGATCATCGCCTGCGAGGCAGCGCGGACCTGCGTGACCGTGCCCGGGGCTGATTCGGCAATGTCGGTCCACAGCGTCTGGATCGAATCGATGATCACAAGATCTGGCCGCTTGCCGCCCTCCAGCGTTGCCAGAATATCTTCGACGTTTGTCTCCGCAGCGAGTTCGACAGGCGCGGACGCTGCTCCCAATCGCTGTGCCCGTAGCCGGATTTGCGCGATGGCTTCTTCGCCGGAGACGTAGATGACACGATGCCCTGCCGTCGCCAAGGCAGCAGCAGCCTGCATTAGAAGGGTTGATTTGCCGATGCCCGGATCTCCGCCGACCAGGAGTGCCGACCCGCGCACGAACCCACCGCCGGTGACCCTGTCAAGTTCGGCAATGCCGGAGCGGATGCGAGGCGCGTCCTCTATTTCGCCCGAAAGCGTGGTGAGCGCTACAACGCGTCCCTTGCGCGACGAGCGCATCCCCGCAGGCCCACCGCCGATGCCGGCCGACAGATTTTCTTCGACAATCGTGTTCCACTCGCCGCACGAATCGCACTTGCCTGACCACCGGTTATGCACTGCGCCGCAAGCTTGGCAGATGAAGGTGGCTTTCGGGGCTTTGGCCATCAGGCAATTGCCTCCCTGTGATAACGGTTTCCGAGGCTGGTCAGCAGTTCATACCCGATCGTCCCAGCGGCCCGGGCCACGTCATCAAGGGCGATGTTGTTGCCGAACAGTTCAATCCATTCGGATATGTCCAAAACGGCGTCCGGAACATCGGTCACATCGAACATGGTGAAATCCATTGTGACCCGCCCAAGCGTCGGGACGCGGTAGCCGCCGATATGCCCGTGGGCTTTGGCGATACCGGTCTTGCGCAATGCAACGCCATTGCCCGCCGCCCGGTGATAACCGTCGGCATAACCTGTGGCGCACACTGCGATTTTGCTGTCGCGGGTCAGCGTTTCCGTTGCACCGTAGGATACCGTTTCACCCGCCTTGGCGTATCGAAACTGAACGATCCGCGTTTCCGCTTTGACAACCGGTTTCATTGAATTGACCGTTCCGTTCACGGCTTCGCCGCCATAAAGCGCAATGCCGGGACGTGTAAGTTCTCCGCCGCTGGCGCCGGTGGTAAGAATGGCAGCGGAGTTGGCGTAGGCGGATTCAATTCCTGAGAAGATGGCGCGAACCTGTTGAAAAGAATCGCGTTGTCTGGCGTTCATCAGATGATCCGGATCGTCGGCACAGACCGGGTGGGTCATCACATGGCTCAGCCCTGACGCTTTCAAAACGTCGGCATGCGTGCCGATCAGCTGCGCTTCTGCCATGCTCAAGCCGGTGCGGTTCATGCCGGTATCGACATGAATGCCATACGGCAGAGGCCTGGCAGTGGTGCGAATCAATTTCCCCCAGCGCTCGATCTGCTCAGGCGAGCACAACAGCGGGACCAAGCGGTGTTCAAGCAACGCGCGCTCGCTGCCTTTTGGCGCGCCGTATATGACGAAAATGCGGGCATTTGGCGCAAGCTTTCGGACTGTGATGCCTTCATCGGCCTGAGCCACGAAAAAAGTGTCACAGCCGGCTGCCGCCAAAGTCGGAACCACCAGTTCAACGCCGAGCCCATAGGCATTTGCCTTGACAACAGCTGCGGCTTTGGCAGCGCCGGAGTGAATCTGCATCAGCCGGTAATTGTCCGCCAAAGCCGAGAGATTGATGGACAACCGTCCACCGGCCAGCCCGCTTGCCGGGCCGGATGTCATGCCAATTGCGCTCACTCGAAGCGTTCCGGCAGATACTGGTCCTCGGCCAGGTCCGTAAAGCGGGTGTATTCAGCCTGAAACGCCAACTGGGCTGTACCGGTCGGGCCATGGCGCTGCTTGGCAATTATAACTTCGGCGCGACCGCGCACTGAATTCATGTCGCTTTCCCAGCGCAAATGTTCTTCCGTGCCGGGCTTTGGTTCCTTGTTCTTCAAATAATATTCGTCGCGATACACAAACATGACCACGTCGGCGTCTTGCTCGATTGAGCCGGATTCGCGCAGGTCGGATAGCTGCGGGCGCTTGTCGTCACGACTTTCAACAGCACGGGAAAGCTGCGACAGGGCGATGATCGGCACCGCCAATTCTTTCCCGAGCGCCTTAAGTCCAGTCGTGATTTCCGTCACTTCCTGCACGCGGTTATCGGATTTCTTCGACGAACCCTGCATCAGCTGGATGTAGTCGATGACAAGAACATCAAGGCCACGCTGGCGCTTGAGGCGACGGGCGCGGGCGGCAAGTTGCGCGATGGAAATGCCGCCGGTCTGATCAATGTAGAGCGGAATTTTCTGCATCATCTGGGCACATGCGACCAGTTTGGAAAAATCAGCCTCGTTGATTTCGCCGCGGCGGATTTTTGAAGACGAAATCTCGGTCTGCTCGGAGATAATGCGCGTTGCCAATTGCTCGGACGACATTTCGAGCGAAAAGAAGCCAACGACGCCACCGTTGGCCGCCTTCATTGAGCCGTCCGCCTGTTGGGCAGGTTCGTAAGCGGCGGCGATGTTGAAGGCGATGTTGGTGGCAAGCGAAGTCTTGCCCATGCCCGGACGTCCGGCCAGCACGATCAAGTCGGAGGCCTGAAGCCCGCCCATCATGGCGTCGAGGCGCCGGATGCCGGAGGAAACGCCGGATAGATGCCCATCGCGCATGAAAGCCGCGTTGGCCATATCGACTGCATTTTTGACCGCGTCAGTAAATGACTGAAATCCACCATCATAGCGCCCGGTTTCAGCCAGCTCGAACAGGCGACGTTCAGCGTCCTCAATCTGGCTGCGCGGGATCATGTCGACCGGCGCGTCGAAGGCGATGTTGACCATATCCTCGCCGATGGTGATCAGCGCGCGGCGGATGGCAAGATCATGGATGGCATGACCATAATCTTCGGCATTGATGACGGTGACGGCTTCAGCGGCAAGG
>JANMEX010000398.1:0-2856 GCA_031377485.1 Phyllobacteriaceae bacterium | reverse complement strand
TGTCGGTGACGGTCAGTGGGTTCATGATGTGCCTGTCGAGCCAAAGCCGCCCGCGCCGCGCGTCGTTTCTGTCAGCGCGGAGATTTGCATGATTTCCACCCGCGTCACTGGGGCGATGACCAGTTGGGCAATGCGCATGGCGCGATTGATGGTGAAAGGCTCTGCGCCAAGATTGGCCAAGATCACCTTCACCTCGCCGCGAAAGTCGCAATCGATGGTGCCGGGCGAATTGAGGCAGGTGATGACGTGCTTCAAGGCAAGGCCAGAGCGCGGGCGCACCTGGCCCTCGAAGCCCTCAGGAATTTCCATGATGAGACCTGTCGGGATGGCAGCGCGTTCGGCTGGCCGCAACACGACTTCATCGGAGACTGCGGCGCGCAGGTCCATGCCTGCCGCTCCTGCGGTCTCATACGAAGGCAAAGCCATGCCTTCAGCGTGGGGCAAGCAAAGAATGCGAAGCATCGGCTGTGATTTATCATGTGTCATGCGCGTTTTATGGCGTCCGCGCCTGCGCCCGTCAATTCGCTTCGCCGGTAACGGGTTTGCAACCAGTCACATGGACATTGCAAGCCTTAACCATGTGGACTCATCACCATGCGCAAAATTTACCTGTCCGGAATGCCCCGCGCGCTTTCCAGAAATCTGGCCAGTCTTGGTCTCGGCATTGCCGTCCTGGCGGGTGCTGCACTCTACAAGCAAACAGTGTCACCGGACATTGATCCGATCACGCTGTCATCTGTTGCAAAAGGCGGCGCCGGCAAGGCGCTTTCGGGGCTTCCTGTGGCCGCGCGACCCATGCCGGTATGCGGGTCGGGCAAGCGGATCAACTGTGTTGTTGACGGCGATACATACTGGCTCGACGGCACAAAATACCGGATCGCCAACATTGATACGCCGGAAATCAAAGGCAAATGCGGTGCCGAGCAGGCTAGCGCCAAGCGCGCACAGCATAGGTTGGTGGAAATGATGAATGGCAGAGCGGTACAGGTGCGGAAAACCGGCACAGACAAATACGGCCGCACATTGGTTTTGATCTCAGATGCGTCCGGTGACATTGGCGACCGGCTTGTCGGCGAGGGGCTGGCGGAGGTCTGGGGCGGGGCGTTTATTGACTGGTGCCGAGGGTAGTATTCATGCGCCACAGTGCCCCAAATCATCGCCAAGGTTGACTTGACCCCGTCACCTTGCCAGAAGCCGGTCCAAACGGAACGATGATTGATCATGCCAGCCAATATTACTGAGGAAGTCTCCCGCCGCCGCACGTTTGCGATCATTGCGCATCCGGATGCGGGCAAGACGACGCTGACGGAAAAGCTGCTGCTGTTTGGCGGCGCTATTCAGCTTGCCGGCGAAGTGAAGGCCAAGAAGGACCGGATCAACACCCGCTCGGACTGGATGGCCATCGAGCGCGAACGCGGCATTTCCGTTGTCACTTCGGTGATGACGTTCGAATATGAAGACGCGATCTTCAATCTCCTCGACACGCCGGGCCACGAAGACTTCGCCGACGATACATACCGCACACTCTCGGCGGTCGATAGTGCCGTCATGGTCATAGACGGCGCCAAGGGCATCGAGCCGCGCACGCTGAAGCTTTTCGAAGTCTGCCGCATGCGTGATATTCCGATTGTCACTTTCATCAACAAGATGGACCGCGAGGCGCGCGATCCGTTTGAAATCCTTGAGGAGATCGAGCAGAAGCTGGCGCTGGATACGGCCCCCGTCAATTGGCCAATCGGCATGGGCAAGAATTTTGCCGGGACTTACAATCTCAAGGAAAATTCCGTGCGCCAGCGCGATGCGGACACCGATGCGGTCAAGGTCAATGGGCCGGAGAGTGATCAGGCTGCCGGGTTGCTGCCTGCCAACGAGCGCGCCGCATTCATCGAAAGCTGCGGGTTGGCGCGTGAACTTTGCCACCCGTTTGACAAACAAGCTTTCATGGAAGGCCATCTGACGCCGGTCTATTTTGGCTCAGCGCTGAAGAATTATGGCGTGCGCGATTTGATCAACGCACTGGCAGATTTCGGCCCGCAGCCGCGCGATCAGGAAGCGGACACCCGCACTGTTCATGCGACCGAGGAAAAGATGAGCGCCTTCGTCTTCAAGATTCAGGCCAACATGGACCCCAACCACCGCGACCGCATTGCCTTTGTGCGCGTCTGCTCCGGCACACTGGAGCGCGGCATGAAGGCAAAGCTGGTGCGCACCGGAAAGCCAATGGGCCTTTCCGCGCCGCAGTTCTTCTTTGCCCGCTCGCGCCAGATTGCCGATGAGGCGTTCGCCGGTGATGTGGTCGGCATTCCCAACCACGGCACCTTGCGCATCGGTGACACGCTGACCGAAGGCGAGGATTTCCTGTTTCGGGGCGTGCCGAATTTCGCGCCGGAAATCCTGCGCCGCGTGCGGCTGGACGATGCCATGAAGGCCAAGAAGCTGAAGGAAGCTTTGGCGCAAATGGCCGAGGAAGGCGTGGTGCAATTGTTCTCGCCAGAGGACGGCTCGCCCGCCATCGTCGGCGTCGTCGGCGCACTGCAGCTCGATGTTCTTCAACAACGTTTGCTGCTTGAATACACGCTGCCGACCGGCTTTGAAATGTCGCGCTTCTCGATCTGTCGCTGGATTTCGGCGGACGACAAGATGGACTTGCACAAATTCATGGAAGCCCATCGTGGCGACATGGCGCGCGACCTCGACGGCGACCCGGTGTTTCTTGCCCAGAACAATTATTCGCTGAACTACGAGGCCGAACGCTGGAAAGCCATCAAGTTCGCCACCATCAAGGATTATCAGGTCCGCGGAGCGAAAGCGGCATGATGGCCGAATCCTTCGACGTCCTGATCATCGGCGCGGGTG
>JANMEX010000370.1:0-32604 GCA_031377485.1 Phyllobacteriaceae bacterium | reverse complement strand
GGCGTCGTTACCAATATCACCGTGAAGTATCTAAAGGATGCGGACCACCCCAAAGCCCGTGGCTTCAAGATGGGGTGGTTCTTTCGCCATGAGACGCTCGCACAGCTGGTGCAAATCATCAACGAGATCAATGACGACCCGAACGCCGACCCCGATTTCGCTCTCACCGTCTTCGCTCTAGGCGAGGAGTACGACGCAGAGGTTCCGAGCTTTCTCCCGGAGACCTTTGACAACGAGATGATGAAGAAGTACCCGAACCTCGTGGGCAAAGACAAATTCCGCTGGGTCGTGCCGACCATGGTCGTCGTCGGCGCATGGACCAACACCAGGGGTCCGGACCAAGACGACTCCATGGTCGATGCCGTCTTCGAACGCCTTGCGCAGTTGCGGTATGTCCGCGACATGCGCCAGCACCCGCAATTCGATCTGGCTGTAATCGGCAGAGATCAAGAGGTTTCCGGGCTCTGCGATAAATGCCGTCCTGATCTTTCGCCCTTCCGCCGTGCGCACGGGTATGTTCTGGATGTTCGGCTCGGACGAGGACAGCCGCCCCGTCGTCGTTGCCGCCAGTGCAAATGATGTATGCACCCGCTTGGTACGCGGATTGATATAGGTCGGCAGAGCATCGGTGTACGTGCTCTTGAGCTTGGTCAATTGCCGCCAGTCAACAATCTTGCGCGGCAGTTCATGCCCCGCTGCGGCCAAATCCTCAAGCACATCGGCGGAGGTTGACCATTGTCCGGTCGCTGTCTTCTTGCCGCCGGGCAAGCTCATTTTGCCAAAGAGAATGTCGCCAAGCTGCTTGGGTGATCCCGGATTGAACCGCTCGCCTGCTGCCACATAAATCTCTTCTTCCAGCCGCGCCGCGGTCTGGGCAAATTCGCCGGACAGCCGCGAAAGGATTTGCCGGTCAATGGCAATGCCGCGAGCTTCCATGCGCGCAATCACATCAACCAGCGGCCGCTCCAACCGCTCGTAAACGACGCTCATCTGCTCAGCGCTGAGTCTTGGTTTCAACACCTCCCAAAGCCGCAGCGTCACATCCGCATCTTCCGCAGCATAGGCGGTGGCCTGTTCCAGACCAACCTGATCGAACGTCACCTTGGATTTGCCCGACCCGGTGGTTTCCTTGTAGGAAATCGGCTTGTGGCCGAGATGTTTTTCCGACAATTCGTCCATGCCGTGATTGTTGCGCCCGGCATCCAGTGCGTAAGACATCAGCATCGTGTCGTCGAACGGTGAGATGGTGACACCCAACTGGTTCATGATGTGCCAGTCATATTTCATATTCTGGCCGATTTTCAAAACTGCCGGATGCTCCAACACCGGCTTTAAAACCGCCAACGCGTCCTTGAGCTTTATCTGCCCGCCAACCAGTCCGCCGCCAAGCAAATCGCCGGTGCCTGACATATGTGCAAGCGGCACATAGGCCGCATGGCCAGCCCGTGTCGCCAACGAAAGGCCGACAATGTTTGCCTGCAACGCATCAAGCGAATCTGTCTCGGTATCAAACGCCAGAATGCCGCATTCAATCGCTTCCCCGGCCCAGAGCTTGAGCGTCTCGACATCACGGATGCAAGTGTAGCTTGCCGTGTCAATTTTGGCCGAGACCGCAGCCACCGCACGCTCCTTGGCAAGGGCAGCGGGAGTGGGGCCTTCGGTTTGGGCTTTCTTTAACGGCGTTGACGCAGGCACCGTTGCACCTGTGCGTGGCGAAGTCACGCCTGCAATGCCGTCAGCAGGGCCAGCGACTGCGCCAACTTCCGCCTCATCCACATCCGGTCCATGCCGGTCGCCGTTCACGATAACATTTGCCGGATCTATAGTTAATGCGTCAGTGCCGGTCGCTTCGGCCACGCGGCGCGTCAACGAGGTGAATTCCATCGCCTTCAGATAGGCAACCAACTTCGGACCATTGACCGCTTCCAGCGTCAGTGCGTCAAGTGCCACCTCTAACGGCACGTCTTTTTTCAGCGTCACCAGTTCGCGTGACAGCCTGATCTTGTCGACGTTGTCGAGAATGCCCTGACGGCGTTTTTCCTGTTTGATCTCGCCAGCCCGGGCGAGCAGCGTTTCAAGATCGCCATACTCTTCGAGCAGCGTTGCTGCGGTTTTCGGACCAATTCCCGGAACGCCCGGCACATTGTCAACGCTGTCGCCGGTCAGTGATTGGAGGTCGATCATCTTTTCGGGCGGAACGCCCCACTTTTCGATGACATCGGCAATACCTAGACGCTTGTCCTTCATCGTGTCGTAGAGTGTTACCTTCGGCCCGACGAGTTGCATGAGATCCTTGTCAGACGAGATTATGGTCACATCTGCGCCCGCAGCCAATGCTTGCACGGTATAGGTGGCGATAAGATCGTCGGCCTCAAACCCCTGCATTTCAATGCATGGCAAATCAAACGCAATCGTCGCCTGACGTATAAGCCCGAACTGCGGTACCAGATCTTCTGGCGGCGCTGTACGGTTCGCTTTGTATTCGGGGTAAATCTCATTGCGGAATGTCTTCGACGAATAGTCGAATATGACGGCAAAATGCGTCGGCGTGACGCCAACCGACGTATCACGCGCCTCTTTCACCAGCTTCCACAGCATGTTGCAAAAACCCGATACCGCGCCGACCGGCGTGCCGTCGGATTTGCGCGTCAGTGGGGGAAGAGCGTGATAGGCGCGGAAAATATAGCCCGAACCGTCCACGAGAAAGAGATGATCGCCTTGTTTCATGGCCAATGGATAGCCCATGCCTTCAAGTGCGTCCACTTGGGCGCTGTTGAAAACTGACAATTGCACCGCAAGAGTCAATCGTCACCGGCCTGTCAGCGTTCTGTCAGCTTGCCTGTTCTATGTCGCCTTGAACGCCGACGCATACCGCTCCGGCGCAGCTCAAGCCAAAGGCGGCCGTCATGATCCAAGCACAGCATATCCACCCCCTCATTGTTCATTTTCCCATCGTTCTCATCTGCCTGATGGTGGCCATTGACTGGATCGCCAGCCTTCGTGGCGTTTCCGTCACGGGCCGCAACCCGGCCGCCAATGCTTCCGTCGCACTTGCAGTCATCGCCGGCCTTGCCGCGCTGGTCGCTTATTATTTCGGCGGTGTTGCGCTTGATTATGCGGAAGCCGGCGGGTTCCAGAGCGACATCGCTGAAATTCATGAAGGCCTTGGCGAAACCACGGCAATGCTTCTGGCAGGCTGGGCGCTCGTTCGTGCCTTCCTCTGGTTCCGCGACATGCGCATTGCAAACCCGGTCGCATTCCTCGTACCGGTCCTTGAAACCGCGGGCCTTGGACTGGTCATCACGACTGCCTTTTACGGTGGCCAACTGGTCTATGATCTTGGTGTGAATGTTGCCCACGCGGCCGGCTGACACGCGATAAAGCGCTTCACGCATATGTTACAAATCCGTAATGTGAAGTGTCCTTGAATCGCCACAATCAGGGACCCAAATATTGCATGTCGACGAGAATGTTGACGTCTGGAACGGCCCGTCCCCCGCCCGTCCAGGCAATGCGGCAGCCTCATCCCCCTCTTGCGGGCTGCCGCACCAGTTTGTTGAGTACCCGATTTGACCGCCATGGCTTCCCCGGCCATGGCGGTCTTTTCTTTTCCAGCCCCTTTAAAACAGTTAGGGTGCCGCCGAATCGGAACCGGAGAACAAGAAATGGACACCAAAGTCCTGACAGAAATTGACCGTGCCCAAGAGGAAAGCCTGAAACGGCTGTTTGCCTTGATAAAGATACCGTCGATTTCCACCGATCCGGCTTACGCCAAGGAATGCCGCCGTGCTGCGGAATGGTTGGCAAAAGACATGGAAAGCATGGGCTTTTCCGCCTCCGTCCGCTCCACATCAGGCCATCCGGTCGTCGTTGGTCACCATGATGGCGAAGGCCCGCATGTTTTGTTTTACGGCCATTATGATGTTCAGCCAGTCGATCCGCTGAATCTTTGGGATGCCGATCCATTCAGCGCTGCCTTGCGCACCCGTGCGGACGGCACCAAGGAAATTTTCGGCCGTGGTTCAGCTGATGACAAGGGCCAGTTGATGACATTCCTTGAAGCCTGCCGGGCTTACAAGAAAGTCCATGGCCGCCTGCCATGCCGTGTGACGGTGATGCTCGAAGGTGAAGAGGAGTCCGGCTCACCCTCGCTCAAGCCTTTCCTTACTGCCAATGCCAAAGAGCTGAAAGCCGACGTCGCGCTGGTTTGCGACACCAATATGCTTGACCGGCAAACTCCAGCCATCTCGACCGGCCTTCGCGGTCTGATGGAAGAAGAAATCATCATCAAGGCAGCCTCCCGTGACCTGCATTCTGGCTATTACGGTGGCGCTGCAGCCAACCCGATCCACATCCTGACCAAAATCCTCGCCGATTTCCGCGACGCAGACGCTCGCATCACCATCCCCGATTTCTACGAAGGCGTCGAAGAGACACCCGCCGACATATTGAAAATGTGGGATGGCCTTGGCCGGACGAGCGAGAAGGTGCTTGGCGAAATCGGCCTGTCAGAGCTTGCAGGCGAAAAAGGTCGCACTTTGCTTGAGCTGACCTGGGCCCGCCCGACGCTGGAGGTCAACGGCATCACCGGCGGTTACACCGGCGAAGGCTTCAAGACTGTCATTCCGGCAGAAGCTTCCGCCAAGATTTCCTGCCGTTTGGTCCATAAACAGGACCCGGAAAAAATCCGCGCGAACTTCCGCAAATTCGTCGAAGAGCGCATTCCCGCAGATTGCTCCGTCTCGTTCATCAATCACGGCGGCTCGCCTGCCGTCCAACTGGCTTATGATTCCCCCATTCTGGCAAAAACCAAACAGGCGCTGTCAGATGAATGGCCAAATCCGGCCGTCATGATTGCCATGGGGGGCTCGATCCCCGTGGTTGGCGATTTCCAGAACGTTCTCGGCATGGAATCTGTTCTTGTCGGCTTCGGCCTTGCAGACGATCGCATTCATTCGCCGAACGAAAAATATGATCTTTCTTCGTTCCACAAGGGTGCCCGTTCATGGGCGCGCATTTTGGCGGCCTTGGCCAATTGATTGTTCGCGCTTTCTTAACGCGAACCGGTCACCACATCATTTGAAAATGCTTTTACCCGGAGTTCCAAGATGACCATCCGCTACCATGAAGGCGACCTGCCGGACCTGAAGCACTATAATGTCGATGCTGTTGCCATCGATACTGAAACGCTTGGCCTCAACCCGCACCGCGACCGGCTGTGTGTTGTCCAGATTTCACCAGGCGACGGGTCAGCTGATGTCATCCGCATTGCACCTGGCCAGAAGAAAGCCCCCAACCTGGTCAAGCTTTTGAAGGACCGGAAGATCACCAAGATTTTTCATTTTGGCCGTTTTGACATCGCGGTGTTGAACAATGCGTTCAACACCGACACCGCTCCGGTGTTCTGCACCAAGATTGCCTCGCGGCTTACGCGCACATACACGGACCGTCACGGGCTGAAAGACATCTGCAACGAGTTGCTTGATGTGCAGCTGTCGAAAGTGCAGCAGTCATCAGACTGGGCGGCCGAAAAACTAAGTCAGGCGCAGCTGGAATATGCAGCATCTGACGTACTTTACCTGCATCGGCTGAAAGCAGAACTTGAAAAGCGTCTCACCCGTGAGGGGCGCACAGAAATGGCCGCAGCCTGTTTCAAATTTCTGCCGACCCGTGCCGCGCTTGATCTTGCAGGCTGGCCGGAAGAGGATATTTTCGCGCATTCCTGAACAGAATTTCAATGTCTATCTTAGCGGCGCAATTGCGCCTAAGTATACATAAAGTAACCCCACAACATATTAGTGCCTTCTTGCAGGAAGATTTAGCGTCTCCATTATCCTGATGAGAAGTGCATCTTGGTCACGAACGATCATTCATGATTTTTCGGACGATGTACTCATAAAAATGATGGAGAATGATATGTCTGCCACCAAACCAAAAATCGCCCTTATCATCGGCTCGACACGCCCGACACGCTTTGCCGACAAGCCGGCGCAATGGATGCTGAAACAGGCGCAGGCGCGCACGGACATGAGTGTGGAACTGGTCGATCTTCGCGACTATGACCTGCCTTTGTTCAGCGAAATGGCTTCCAACGCCTGGATGCCGACACAGGATCCCCACGCAGTCAAATGGCAGAAGAAGCTGGCCGAATTTGATGGCTATATTTTTGTCGTTGCCGAGTACAACCGCTCTGTCACCGGCGCTTTGAAGAATGCGCTCGATCAGGCCTATGTCGAATGGGCGAAAAAGCCGAGTGCGGCGATTGCCTATGGCTCCATGGGCGGCACGTCAGCGCTCCAGCACCTGCGCGCCATTTCGGTTGAATTGCAAATGGTGCCTGTGCGCAATGCTGTTCACATCGGCGGCGCAGACTTTTTCAAGGTCCACCCGATGGGCGCCAACGCACCGATCGAGGACATCGAGGCCGGTCTTCTGCCATCGGCGAAAGCAACGCTTGATGATGTCGTGTGGTGGGCAAACGCGACGATGGCCGCCAAAGCCTGATATTCTTGATCGCTCCGGCAGCTGGCGGGCAACTTGCTCGCCGGCCTTTCCAGCCCAGTAATATTGTCCATCCCGACCCTGCACAAAATCTGAGTTAACTGCACCTTAAACTGCCGCATTTAATTTGCATTGGCTGACGTCAACAAACTCACGGCGTCATGAAGGCAATTATTTGGCAAATCGCGGCAGACCACGCATAGAACCGGAATTCGAAGGTGCGCCAAAACGCAGCCGCGAACGTGGCATGAGCGTGACCGAAGATGATCGGGCAGCACGACCGCGCAAATCCAGTTCGTCCCGCAAGCCCTCCAAAGCCCGGATATCTCGCCAGCGTGGCAGACGCACCGGCATTGGCCGTCTGTTCTATTGGATGTTCGTGCTGTCCATCTGGGGTGTCATTGGCGTTGCCGCGATCGTCGGCTATTTCGCCGCTAAAATGCCGAGCGCCAACACCTGGGCAATTCCCGACCGGGCGCCCAACGTCAAGATTGTTGCCGCAGACGGCTCGCTCCTTGCCAATCGAGGCGTCAATGGTGGCGAAGCGATGGGCCTGCGCGATATGTCTCCCTACATCCCGCAAGCCGTGGTCGCCATCGAGGATCGCCGCTTCTACAGCCATTTCGGCTTTGACCCCGTTGGCTTTGCCCGCGCCATGGGGCGCAATGTCATGGCCGGACGCATGGTGCAGGGCGGCTCGACACTGACGCAGCAACTTGCCAAAAATCTGTTCCTTTCGCCCGACCGCACGCTTGAACGCAAGGTTCAGGAAGTGCTTCTGGCCTTGTGGCTGGAACACAAATATTCCAAAGACCAGATTTTGGAAATGTATCTCAACCGCGTCTATTTCGGCTCCGGAGCCTACGGCGTGGAGGCGGCCTCGCGGCGCTATTTTGGCAAAAGCGCCAGGGATGTTTCGCTAACCGAAGCTGCAACTATTGCCGCTGTTCTCAAAGCGCCTACCACCTATTCGCCTGCCCGCGACCCGGAGGCTGCCAACAAGCGCGCCAAGCTGGTGCTGGCTGCCATGCGCGATCAGGGCATGATTGGCGACAAGGAATTATCGTCAGCAAAATCCAGACCGGTTACAAAAGCTGCAGCCTATTGGAACGGTTCGGAGCAATTTGTTGCCGACCGTATCATGGCAGAACTGAAGCCGTTAATCGGCGATATCAAATCCGATGTTGTGGTCGACACGACCATCGATGCCGATCTGCAGACCATCGCGGAAAAAGCTGTTGAACGCCAGATTGACAAAAATGGCTTGAAACTTTCTGTCAGCCAGGGCGCGATGGTGTCGATCGACACAACAGGCGCGGTTAAGGCCTATGTCGGTGGCGTCGATTATGCCGCCAGCCAATATGACCGCGCCGGTACGGCCGAACGCCAGCCGGGATCAACCTTCAAGCCGTTTGTCTATCTTGCCGCCCTGGAAATGGGCCGCACACCTGACTCGATGCGCAACGATGCCCCGATCAAGATCGGCAAATGGAAACCTGAAAACTACGAGGGCAAATATTTCGGTCAGGTCAGCCTCACCACTGCCCTGTCCAAATCGCTGAATTCTGTTGCTGCGCAATTGGTCATGGAAACCGGCGCTGATGCTGTTATCGAAGTTGCCACGCGCCTTGGCATCCGCTCGAAGCTTGAACCCAATCTGGCTCTTTCGCTTGGCACTTCTGACGTGAACCTCCTCGAACTCACCGGCGCCTACTCGGTTTTTTCCAACGGCGGCAACCATGCCAACATTCACTTGATCAAGCGCGTGACTGACCTTGACGGCAAGGTCCTGTTTGAGAACCGCCAAGACGATGCGCCGCGCGTCGTCTCGCCGGAAGCTGTCGCCATGATGAATTACATGCTTCAGCGCACCCTGTCAGAGGGTACGGCCAAGAAGGCGGATTTCGGTTGGCCGGCAGCCGGCAAGACTGGCACTTCTCAATCCTTCCGCGATGCCTGGTTTATTGGCTACACCGCCCAGCTCACCACCGGCGTTTGGTTCGGCAATGATGACAATTCGCCAACCAAAAAGGTCACCGGTGGTTCACTGCCCGCGCTTGCGTGGAAGGAATTCATGACTGCCGCACATGAAGGCATGACCGTTGCCGAGTTGCCGGGCCGCTGGAAACCGTCTGCGCCGGAAACACAAGACTTACAGCAGGACACGCCGGTTCCCATGGCAGATGTCGGGCAATCCGACCAGTTGCAACAGGGCGACCCGGTCGCCGCGTTGATAGAAGCGCCCGACATGCCGGAATTGCAGCCGGAGGTGCAGTTGAAGCCATCCAGGGAATTGACCGGCTCAACCAGACATCCGGTCCCGTCCGTCGACGTCGGCCCGGCAAAAAAGAAGAAATCCGGACAAAAAACCGTTTTGGACGTCATACTTGGCCAGTAAGACTACCTTGACGTATTGATGGCAAACCAGATCGCAAAACAGGCGAGCGCCAAAGACAGGCTGCGCCGGACGAAGACTTCCTTTTCGCCGCCTGACAGCCATGGCCGCAAACTTCCAGCAGCCAAAACGATGGTCCCGTGGATGGCTGTTGCCACCAGAACATAAGTGATCGTCAGGACGATTGTCTGCGCCAGCACTGGCCTTGCCGGCGCAACAAATTCGGGCAGTACCGCCACATAGAACACGGCCGCCTTCGGGTTGAGAATATTGCTGGTCAGTCCGCGCAGAAACTGCGCTCTCAACCCATGTGTCCCGTTCTCTTCCTTGTCGCCGCCGCGCCATCCGTCCCACGCCAGATACAAAAGAAAAAGGATGCCTGCATAGCGCAACCCGTCGTAAATAACCGGTGATGCCTGAATCAGCGCGGTAACGCCAAAAGCCGCGCCAATACCGATGATTGTCAGGCCAAAAAACACACCCGCGACCGCCGAAAACCCGGCCCGCCTTCCTTGGGTCAACGCAACGATGGCAAGGTAACCCATGTTTGGTCCAGGTGTCAGTTCGATCAAAATCGAGGTGATCAGAAAGGCGCTGAACGCAGGTCGGAAAGAGAATGCCATGTCAGTCATGGGCACCATTGTGTCAGCGCCTTCAAACTTGTGCAATTGGCCACGGAGCCACATTGCTGTTGGAACATTTCTCACCCCAAAATCTCGCTTTTGAAATGAATTTCCCGTATGGAGCCCTTTGTCGGAACAGGAAACCGCGCGACAGTGATTCTTCGCCAGCCCGTTCCTTACCTAAACCGGCCAAATAGCCGATTTTGCGCGACGTTTTGAAAAAGGCTTGCCCGCATGGCCGACCACGAACAAAAGCTTGCGTCCTTTCCGGCCTTTTTCAAGGTTGCCGGTCGCATTGTAGTGATCGTCGGCAACGGCGAAGAGGCGCTGGCAAAATGCCGCCTTATCGGCCAGACCCAAGCACAAATCCGGTTGATTGCCGATGATCCGTCTGAAGCACTGGTGGCCCATGTGCTGGCGGCTGGCTTAAGTCACATCAAGGCCACTTTTAAACCCTCGCATTTGTCCCAAGCCGTGCTTGCGTTTGGCGCAACAGGCGATCAGGGCGAGGACCGTGCCGTGGTTGCCGCTGCGCGGGAACTTGGCATTCCGGCAAACGCGGTCGACCAACCTGACCAATGTGATTTTTTCACGCCAGCGCTTGTTGTTCGTGCACCGGTTGCGGTTGCCATCGGCACGGAAGGGGCAGGGCCTGTTCTGGCACAAATGATCCGCGCCCGCATTGACCAGATGCTCCCCATTAATCTTGGCCGCGTTGCACGGTTGGCGCAGACATATCGTCATGCCGCTGAAGTGCTCCTGCCCAAAGGCATCAGCCGCCGTTCGTTCTGGAAAAATTTCTTCACAGGTTCACCTGCGCGCAATGCGGAAGCTGGTGATTTGTCGCAGGCCCGGCGTGCGGCAACGCGTTTGTTGCGTGCAGGCGGTATTGACCAGGGTCATGTCTCGCTGGTGGGCGCAGGTCCGGGCGCTGAAGACTTGCTGACGTTGCGGGCCCAGCGCCTTTTGATGGAAGCCGATGCCATCGTCTATGACGCGCTGGTGCCGGAAGAAGTCGTTGCGATGGGCCGCCGTGATGCCGAGCGGATACCCGTTGGCAAGCGCAAGGGCTGCCATTCCAAGAGCCAGAAAGAGATTGATGCGCTGCTCGTGTCGCTGGGCAACGAAGGCAAGCGTGTGGTTCGCCTGAAATCCGGCGATCCGCTGATCTTCGGCCGCGCCGCAGAAGAGCTGGCTGCCTTGCGCAATGCGGGCATTTCCCATGAAGTCGTGCCGGGTGTCACCTCCGCCTTCGCCGCTGCCGCTGATTTCGCGTTGCCGCTGACACTTCGCGGCACGGCGTCTTCGCTGGTCTTCACCACAGGCCATGACCTCAAGGGTGACACATTGCCAGATTGGGCAAGGCTTGCCATAGGCGGCGCGACCATCGCCGTGTACATGGGCCGCAGCGTTGCGCTCTCTGTTGCGACAAGGCTGATGGAAGCCGGACTTCCGTCAGACACGCCCGTCGCCGCTGTTGAAAACGCCAGTCGCTCAGATGCACGCCTGTTCCACGGTACACTCAATGATTTGCCTGCGTTGGCAGACCGCAGCGAATTGACTGGACCAGTGATGGTCATCATCGGCGAAGCGGTCGCCGGTGCGGACCTGTCCCGCGCCACACCGCTTGCCATAAACATTGCCACTCAAGCGCCTGCCGATACGCATATCAAGGAACTGTCCTTATGAAAGTCCTGACTGCCAATACGCTCTCTGACGGCGTTGCCGTATGGTATTCCGGCTCGCACTGGTCGCTGTCAGCGCAGGATGCCGAAGTGGCGATAGATGCTGCCGCAGAAAGCCGCCTGACTACAATTGGCGCACTGGCCAATGCCAACAATGAAGTGGTGGACGTCAATCTCGTCGATGTCGTCTTGAAAGATGGCAAGCCGCACCTGACACGCCTTCGCGAGCGCATCCGCGCCGACGGCCCGACAATAGACTATGCCGGCAAAAGCGCCGCCGAAGGGATTTGACGCATGTACCGCTACGATGAATTTGACCAGACATTCGTCAATCAGCGCGTTGCCGAATTTTCCGACCAGGTTGAACGTCGCCTGAAGGGCGAAATCACCGAAGAACAATTCCGTCCGCTGCGCCTGATGAACGGCGTCTATCTGCAGCTGCACGCCTATATGCTGCGCGTTGCCATTCCATATGGCACTCTTTCATCCAAGCAGATGCGCAAGCTTGCCCATATCGCCCGCGCCTATGACCGGGGCTATGGCCACTTTACCACCCGCCAGAACATTCAGTACAATTGGCCGGCGCTGAAAGACATGCCGGCGGTTTTGGCCGAACTGGCTGAAGTCGAGATGCACGCGCTGCAGACGTCCGGCAATTGCATCCGCAATGTCACCGCCGATCATTTTGCCGGTGTGGCTGCGGATGAAGTGGCCGATCCGCGCCCGGCTTCGGAAATCTTGCGCCAATGGTCGTCGATCCATCCGGAATTTTCCTACTTGCCGCGCAAGTTCAAGATTGCCGTGACCGGTGCGCCGCATGACCGCGCGGCTATCCAGGTGCATGATATCGGCTTGCAACTGGTCAAGAATGACAAGGGTGAACTCGGGTTTGTGGTTTATGTCGGCGGTGGCCAGGGTCGCACGCCGATGGTTGCAAAGAAAATCCGCGATTTTCTGCCGGAAGAAGATCTGCTTGCCTATTCGACGGCGATCCTGCGCGTTTACAATTTGGAAGGTCGTCGCGACAACAAGTACAAGGCCCGTATCAAGATCCTGGTCCATGAAATGGGCACCGAGGAATTGCGCCAGGCCGTGGAGACCGAGTTTGAAGCGCTGAAAGACACCGAGCTGAAACTGCCGGAATCTGACATTCGCGCCATCGAAGCTTATTTTGCCATGCCTGCGCTGCCAGAGCGCGCCGAAGGCCACGGCAAACTCGCCGCAGACCGCAAGGCCGACGCCGGTTTTGCCGCCTGGGTGCAACAAAACACGGTTGCCCACCGCAATCCCGATTATCGCGCGGTCACAGTGTCACTGAAGCCGATCGGCGGCATTCCGGGCGATGCTTCGGCAGAGCAAATGGATCTGCTGGCCGACATCGCCGAGCGCTATTCGGCCGACGAACTGCGCATCAGCCACGAGCAGAACATCATCCTGCCGCATGTTGCGCTGGCGGATCTCAAGGTGATTTACGACCAACTGGTTCCCGCCCACCTTGCCACAGCCAATTCGAACCTGATCACGGACATCATTGCCTGCCCCGGTCTTGATTATTGCGCACTGGCAAACGCCCGTTCGATCCCTGTTGCACAAAAGATTTCCGAGCGCTTTGCCGATCTTTCGCGCCAGCGCGACATTGGCGAATTGAAGCTGAAAATTTCCGGCTGCATCAATGCGTGCGGCCACCATCATGTCGGTCACATCGGCATTCTGGGCGTTGAGAAGCGTGGCGAGGAACTATACCAGATCACACTCGGCGGTTCGGCGGATGAAAACACTTCCATCGGCGAAATCATCGGCCGCGGTTTTGGCCCGGATGAAATCACCGATGCCATCGAGACAGTGGTTGAG
Source organism: Phyllobacteriaceae bacterium (assembly GCA_031377485.1). Taxonomy (GTDB): domain Bacteria; phylum Pseudomonadota; class Alphaproteobacteria; order Rhizobiales; family Rhizobiaceae; genus JANMEX01. The sequence goes on along the minus strand of JANMEX010000370.1, from coordinate 19,549 downwards.
ACCTATCTTGCACACCGCTTGAACGCGGACGAAAAATTCCTCGACGCGTACCGCCGCCTTGGACCTGCCCCGTTCAAGGATGTGCTTTACGCCCAATCTGCCGCAGCCTCTTTGACGAATTCCACGCTTTAGGATCACGCTCGTGCTGAACAGCCTGCCCAGAAAAACAGAAACCGAATTTGCCAAAGAGTTGGCGAGCGATCTGAACGCGCGTTTCGCTGGCGCGAAGGCTGAGGAGGTCATTGCCTTTGCCGTGAACGAGGGTTTTTCCGGGTCTGTTGGCGCTGTCTCTTCGTTTGGCGCGGAATCTGCTGTGTTGCTGCACCTCATATCCACCGTTGACACCAAAATTCCGGTGCTGTTTCTCGACACCGGCAAGCATTTTGGCGAAACACTCGAGTATCGCGACCAACTGGTGGACTACCTCAAACTTGAGGACGTGCGCTCAATTCTGCCGCTGGCAGACAAGTTGGCGAGCGATGATCCGGACGGCGAGTTGCACACCGTGTCCACAGACCGCTGCTGCGCCATCCGCAAGGTGGAGCCGATGGCCCGCGCCGTTGTCCCGTTTGATGCATGGTTTACCGGCCGCAAACGCTTTCAGGCCGCAACCCGCACACAGTTACCGCTGTTTGAGGCCGTAGGTCAGCGCATCCGCATCAATCCGCTGGCCGGTTGGTCCGAAGATGATGTTGCCGACTATCAGGAACGCCACGCACTGCCGGAACATCCGCTGATCCCTTATGGCTATTTCTCGGTCGGCTGCGCCCCTTGCACCGAACCGTCGCCACCGGAAGACCAGCGCGGCGGACGCTGGAAAGGCCAGACAAAAATCGAATGCGGCATTCATCTTGGCGGGCTCGAAGCCTCTCTCACCGATTCATCACTTTAAGGACGGGTCATGCCTGATCAAACAGTGCAAGAACAAACGTTGAAACTCTGGAAAGACAGCGCCTTCGTTGAGGACGTTTGGCGCCATGCCGAAACGGATGATGGCGAAGGTCATGTGATCATTCCGCTGGCGGCTTGGCTTGGCCTTGGCGCTGACCAGCGCAAGGCCGGTTCAAACCGTGTCGGCGTTCTCATTGCGCCCGGCGAAAAGCTTGAAACCATTGCAGGCGATCTCGCCAATCTGCCGCTGATAGCCCTTTCGTTTCCTGCATATAATGATGGTCGGTCGCATTCAAAGGCCGCACTTTTGAAATCACGGTATGGGTTCACGGGTGAAGTGCGCGCTGTTGGCGACGTGCTGGTGGACCAGATACCGCTGCTCCTGCGCAACGGCTTTGACACGCTTGAGGTCAAGAACCCGGTCGCCATCAAGCGCCTGGAAGAACACCGCTCCACTGCAGTCAACATTTTCTATCAACCGGCCACAAGCCCATCTGCCAAGGGCGAAGGCTATTCGTGGCGTCGCAAACCCGCTGCGTGATTTCAAGCTTCACTTGATTTGGCGCAAGACAGCGATTGACAAAAACACATATGCAAATTGCAATATATTAAACTCTGGACCCCAGCCCATGCAAATTCACGTCACCGACCAGACAGGAACCCGCCACTCGCTTGAAGCCCTTGAGGGCTGGCGTGTGATGGAAGTCATCCGTGATTGGGGTCTTGATATCAAGGCGGAATGCGGCGGTGCGTGCGCCTGCGCAACCTGTCACGTCTATGTTGAGCCGCAATGGCTGGATAAGCTTTATCCAGCTACAGATGAAGAGCATGACATGCTCGATGGCGCGTTCCATGTCGAAAGCAATTCGCGCCTGTCATGCCAGATCTTGATGAGCGATGCCTTGGACGGCCTTGAGGTCACACTGGCGCCGGGAACGGAAGCTGGAGAGCGTTCGGCTGCAGCGTAAGTTTACGGAAATTTCTTTACGACATGCGTGCGCGTCAGCCAGCCTGAGCGCATTTCGTCGCGGATCAGCGTCATGATGCCGGAAGCCGTGACCAGCACGATGCCGGCTATGGTCCACAAGTCCGGCACTTCATTGAAAAAGAACAGGCCGATAAATACCGCCCAGATGATCTGGCTGTAGTTTGCAGGCGCAATCAGGTTTGCCGGTGTGGTCCGCGCTGCTGCAAGCAATGCGACATGGCCGAAGCCGGCAAATGTTCCGGCGACCGCGTATTTTGCCCACTCGACACCGCTCGGCATATGAAATTCCGAAATCATCAAGACGCCGTTGACGATTACCGAGGCAAACAGTACGACGCCGATCAACGTGATCCGACGTTCGCTCTGGCCAAGCTTGCGCAGGAAAATAAAAGAGGTCGCGCCCATCATCGCGGCAAAGATTGCGGTCAGGTGGCCGAATTGGATTTCACGGAAACCCGGGCGCACGACGACCCAGACACCAATCAAGCCGATGGCAACCGCGCTCCAGCGCCAGACACGCACTTTTTCGCCGAGAAAAAAGATCGACAAAATGGTGACAAACACCGGCGCCAGAAAGATCAGCGCGTAGGATTCGGCAAAGGGCAGATGGGTGAATGTGTAAAATGCAAACATGCCCGCCGCAATGCCCGCTACGGCGCGCCCGCCAACGAGCCAAGGCCTGTTCATCTTGAACATGGCCGACAAGGGATCATGCCGCAACGTGAAAGCCAGTACGGGTGCAAACGAGAAGAAGGTGATGAAAAACCCGATCTGGAAGACGCTGGTTCCCGGACCGATGGCCTTGATGAAACTGTCACAAATGCAAAAGAAGAAGTATGCGGCAAGCGCCGTCAAAACACCGGGATGCATGAAAGGTCCAGTTCGGAAGGGATGGGCGTGCGCGGGGAGGGAGAATCAGGTTGGCGAGTAACGTATATCTGTAACGTTGCTATGCTCAAGCACATGGCGAATGTTGGGCAGATCATTGCTGTCGATCCACTTTCGCGCTTCATCTTTGTCGCGACCGTAATGCGCCCAGCGGGCAACCAGCCGGCGGTCGAGTTCATCGATCGGGACATCCAGCAAGACCGTCATGTCGAACAGCGAACGCAGCAAGGTCCACGGCGCATAGTCGAGCAACAGATAGTTGCCTTCGACAATCAGGAATTTGGTGTCCGCGCTGACAAGTTCTGCAGCGGCCCGGGACAGTTCGAGCGAGCGGTCAAAATGCGGGATGGCAACATCCGGCTCGCGCGCTTTCAGGCGCTGGAGGAGAACGGCAAATCCGGCAACATCAAATGTTGGCGGCGATCCTTTGCGGGCGCGAAGGCCGAGCCTGTCAAGCACCGCATCGTCATAGTGAAACCCGTCCATCGGGATGCCGCAGGCGCGCTCACCCCTGGCGCACAGGTCTTCTACGATCTGTGCTGCAATGGTTGACTTGCCGGCCGCTGGAGGACCGGCGAAGGCGACGATGAAACGCGGGCGGCCTTCCGCCTTTCGGACAATCAAATCAACAAGACCGGCGATGGTATCCACCGCCGGTCCCTTGTTTGCCTCTGATGTGGCGTCAGCCATCATTGTTCCGCCACGGTCAATTTGCCAGAAGTTCCTTTGGCGGCTCTTTCGCGCCGGTCATGAAGGCAACGGCATCCGACATTGTGTATTCCTTCGGGTCGATGACACACAGGCGCCGGCCAAGCCGGTGGATGTGAATGCGATCGCAGACTTCAAACACATGCGGCATGTTGTGCGAGATCAGGATGATGGGCATGCCGCGCTTTTTCACGTCGCGGATGAGCTCCAGCACGCGGCGCGATTCCTTCACACCAAGCGCGGCGGTCGGTTCATCCATGATGACCACTTTCGACCCGAACGCGGCAGCGCGTGCAACTGCAACGCCCTGACGCTGACCACCGGAGAGTGTTTCCACCGGCTGGTCAATGTTCTGGATGGTCATCAGCCCGAGTTCCGACAGCTTGTCACGGGCGAACTTCTGCATGCGCGGACGGTCCAGCATCCGCAGGAATTGGCCGAGCGGACCCGGCTTCCTCCATTCGCGCCCGAGGAACATGTTGTCGGCAATGGACAGTGCCGGCGACAGGGCAAGGTTCTGGTAAACGGTTTCAATGCCTGCATCACGCGCGTCTTGCGGTGAGCGGAAATTGACCGGAGTGCCATCCAGCTTGATCTCGCCATGGTCGGGCGTGACCGCGCCGCAGAGCGCCTTGATCAGCGAGGTCTTGCCGGCGCCATTGTCGCCGATAACACCCAGCACTTCGCCCGGATAGAGGTCGAAATCGGCGCCGTTGAGGGCGACGACAGTGCCGTAGCGCTTCATCAGGCCACGGGCGGACAGGATCGGTTGTGCACTCATTGCGAAGCCCTCCGGAGCCACTGGTCAATCGCCACGGCAACAATCACCAGGCATCCTGACGCAAACAATTGCCAATAACTGTCAACACCGGCCAGAGACAGGCCCGTGTTGAAAACACCCACGATGATCGCTCCAAGCACCGAACCGGCGATGGACGCACGCCCGCCAAACAGCGACGTTCCGCCGATCACCACAGCCGTGATGCTGTCAAGGTTGACGGTTTCAAACGAGATCGGCGAAATCGAGCCGACGCGACCAATCGCAATCCATGCACCAAAGCCACAGATCATGCCTGCAAGCGCGTAGACCGAGATCAATGTCTTGTCGATCTGGATACCGGACAGCATCGCAGCATCCGGATCATCGCCGATGGCTTGAACATGGCGGCCCCAGGCGGTGCGGTTGAGAATGTACCAGATAACAGCCGCCAGAACGATCAGTGCAAGGCTGCCGTAAATCAGCGTTGCATTCCCAATGGTGAAACCTTGACCAAACCAGACAAGACCCGGTGCCTTTGCATCAATATCAGCAGCGCGGATGGATTCAGATCCAGTGTACCAGAGCTTGAGCGCATTGAAGATATAAAGTGTGCCGAGTGTAACGATAAACGGTGGAATGCGGGCTTTTGTTACCAAGAGTCCGTTGAGTGCTCCCATTGCGGTACCAACGGCCACGCCAATTGGAATTGCGAGCAAGAGGGGAAGTTCCGTGAGAACGGCAAGCCTGCCCATCACCATTGCGGAGATCACCAGCATGGCACCCACGGAAAGATCAATGCCCGCAGTCAAAATGACGATGGTTTGAGCCACGGCAACAACGCCGGTCACCGTTACTTGTTTCAGGATCAGAGACAGGGTCCCCGTAGACATGAAATTCTTGGCGACCAAGCCAAAGGCCAGGACACTCACCAGAAGAATCATGGCAGGGATGGCGGTCGGGTTGGTCCGCAGGAACGCGCGCAACTTGTGTATTAGCGTTCTGTCATCACTTTCGAAGCTCGCGACCGTCTTGTCGGCTTCGTTCAGTTTGGCTTCAAAATCAGATATTGTTTTAGTTGGTGCTGTAGGTTCGCTCATTCTCCCGCTCCCTCCCAAAAGCTAAAGTTTCTAACGCAGTCACTCCCCGTAGTAGAAAGGGCGACTGTAACAGCCGCCCTTCCAGATTTACAAGAGAGTGTAGGGGCTAAAAATTCAGCCCCGGCACTTGGTTCAGCCCCAGCACTTGGCAGTGCCTTCCTTCGAGTCGATCGACTTGACGCCTTCAACCGGCTTGTCGGTGACAAGGTTCACGCCAGTGTTGAAGAAGGACAGGCCTTCCGAAGCAACCGGCTTGGTGCCGTCCTTGCCGAAAGCGGCAATGGCCTCAATGCCCATCGATGCCATCAGGAGCGGGTACTGCTGCGAGGTTGCGCCGATAACGCCGGAAGCAACCGAGGCAATGCCCGGGCAGCCGCCGTCAACGGAGACGATCAAAGCCTGCTTTTCCTTGCCTGCAGCCTTGAGGGCAGCATAAGCGCCTTCAGCAGCCGGCTCGTTGATCGTATAGACAACGTTGATGTCCGGATCCTTGGCAAGCAAGGTTTCCATGGCCTGCTGGCCGCCATCTGGTGTGGCCTGCGAAGACTCGTGACCAATCACGCGCGGGTCTTTTTCGGAAGCCAGAACCTTCCCATCCGGAACATCGATGCCGAAGCCCTTGAGGAAGCCAGTGTCACGCAGAACGTCAACCGAGATGTTGTCCTTGTTGATGTCGAGCATGGCGATCTTTGCCGACGCTGCCTTGTCACCAAGCTGTGCCTTGGCCCACTGGCCGATCAGGATGCCTGCTTCAAAGTTGTCTGTTGCGAAGGTCATGTCCTGCGCATCGGCATCGCCCAGTGGCGTGTCGAGCGAGATCACGAGAATGCCCTTGGCGCGGGCGTCTTTGAGAGCCGGTCCAACCGAGTCGTTCGACGGGGTGATCAGGATGCCCTTCACGCCGGCAGCAACGCAGTTTTCGATGGCTGTAAGCTGCGGAGCGGCATCGCCGTCCTTGACGCCTGCAAATGACTGCAGATCAACGCCCAGTTCCTTGGCCTTTGCTTCAGCGCCTTCCTTCATCTTCACGAAGAACGGGTTGGTGTTGTTCTTGGTGATAAGGCAAGCGCCGGTGCCGGCCTGAGCCGACGATACGGATGCAACGCCGAGCGCCAAAGCACCGAGCATCGACAGTACGAGTGATTTCTTCATTGTGTTCCTCCCAGAACAAGCCCAAAAGCGATTTCCGCCGAGGGCAGTTACACTTTCCAAGAAGATCGAAACAGCAGGGCCTCCCGGGCCATGGTTACGACTTCGCCTCTAAGCCAACACGGAATCTTTCCGCTTGTCAATAAATAAATCCACTTGATTTATTAATCCGTTGGGGCATGCTTGTCTTTGGCGACAACGGCTGTATGGGAGTGCTGCCGTCACATTTGGGAGGATGTTTGCCAGCCATGCGCAATGAGGCTGACGCGGGAGATTTTGCTTTGACTGTTGGAGCCCGCGGCTCCAACCAGGCAGCGGTGCGCGCTTACAATGAGCGCCTCGTGCTTTCGCTTGTCCGCAAATATGGCAGTCTGGCAAAGGCGGATATCGCCAGATCCACGGGGCTTTCAGCACAAACGGTTTCGGTCATCATGCGTGCGCTGGAAACCGATGGTCTTTTGCTACGCGGCGAGCCGGTTCGCGGCAAAGTCGGTCAGCCCTCGATACCCATGTCGTTGAACCCTGACGGGGTCTATTCCATCGGCCTGAAAATCGGGCGTCGGTCTGCTGATTTGATTTTAATGGATTTTGTCGGCACGCAAAAAGCCCATTTGCACCACGCCTATGCCTATCCATTGCCAAAGGACATTATGGGGTTTGTGCAAGAAGGGGTAGAAACTCTGGCAGCAAGATTGCCAGTCAAAGCACGCAAACAAATCGCAGGCATCGGCATCGCATCGCCGTTCCAATTGTGGGATTGGGCAGATGAAGTCGGTGCGCCGCAAAGCGAGATGGATGCCTGGCGCGGTTTTGATCTTCAGGCGGAGATCGCCGACATTGTGTCCTATCCAGTGTTCCTGCAAAATGATGCCACCAGCGCTTGTGGAGCCGAACTGGTGTTTGGTGCAGGCTCGCGATACCCCGATTTCATTTACTTCTTCATCGGCTCATTCATTGGCGGCGGCGTTGTCCTCAACTCAAGCGTCTATTCCGGAAGGACCGGCACCGCAGGTGCCATTGGTCCGATGCCCGTACCTGACGCGAACGGAAAGCCGCGCCAACTCATCGAAGCGGCATCAATTTTCGTATTGGAGAAGATGCTGCGCCAAAATGGCATCGACCCGCGTCCGCTCTGGTATTCAGCCGATGAGTGGATTGATTTTGGCAAACCGCTCGACGAATGGATTGTCGCCACGGGCCAGGCCTTGGCACAAGCGATTCTTTCGGCTGTTTCTGTCATCGATTTCGGCGCTGCCATTATTGATGGCGGATTTCCATCCTGGGTATGCGAGCGGATCGTGGTGCAAACGAAATTGGCAATGGCACAGTTGGACCTGCGCGGCGTGGTAGTGCCGGACATTGTCGCAGGCGAAGTTGGCAATCAGGCACGTTCCATCGGTGGAGCGAGCCTCCCTTTGTTTTCACGTTATCTTCTTGATTTGAATACATCTTTTATGGAGAACAACTGATGCTCAAAGGACTTGATCCCATTTTGGGCCCCGAACTCCTCTACGCTTTGCGCGCGATGGGCCATGGCGACGAAATTGCAATCGTCGACGGCAACTACCCTGCCGTAGCCCACGCGCGCCGTTTGATCCGTGCCGATGGCCACCCGGTCACCGCAATTCTCGATGGCATTTTGTCGATCATGCCATTGGATGACATGGTGCCGGAGGCGGTATTCATTCCGCACACGGACAGGCCGCAACAATGCCACGCCGCATTCAAAGCGGTCGTAGCAAAGCATGAACCCGAAATTGCGGTCGTTCCGCTGGTTGGCCAAGCCTTTTATGACCGCGTAAAAACAGCCTATGCCATTGTAGCGTCGGGTGAACCGGCGCTCTATGGCAATATCATCCTGCGCAAGGGTGTGATTTATCCAGGCTGAAATGCAGCAACTCAGATTTGGGATTCGGGCGGGGGACACGCCTGAAACGGACGCTCCGGCGGGGAAACCTGCCGGGGCGTTTGCGTTTCGGGCTTCCGTCAAATTTTTTGACCAAACAATAAAAAAATTTGACCAACCGGAAAAATCGTAGCAGTCTTGTGCTTCAGAATTCCGGCACACGGAATCGGGAACATTTTGTGGAGGCAGGCGATGGCGTTGCAAGGCGGCATGGCAAAAGACGCAGCAACTGAAACGTTAAGAGGCGGCCACTCCGGCTCTGGTCTCACGCATGAAGAACTGAAGCATAATTTTTCGGATTTGCACCCACCGCTGAATGCCCATGAGGCGGCGGTCGAGGCGGATCGCTGTTATTTCTGCCATGATGCGCCATGCATGACGGCTTGCCCGACATCAATTGATATTCCGCTTTTCATCCGCCAGATTTCGACCGGCAACCCGAACGGGGCCGCACGCACGATATTTGACCAGAATATAATGGGCGGCATGTGCGCCCGGGTTTGCCCGACCGAAACACTGTGCGAGGAAGTCTGCGTTCGTGAAGTGGCGGAAGGCAAGCCGGTCAAGATTGGCCAATTGCAACGCTATGCCACCGACCACCTGATGGAGAGCGGCAAGCATCCATTCAATCGGGCAAAAAAGACAGGCAAGAAAGTCGCTGTTGTTGGCGCTGGCCCGGCAGGCATGGCTGCCGCCCACCGGCTTTCGATGCATGGCCATCAGGTCACCGTGTATGAAAGCCGGAAGAAGCCAGGCGGGCTGAACGAATTCGGCATCGCTGCCTACAAGGCGGTCGATGATTTCGCGCAAAAAGAAGTTGAATTCATTCTGGGCATCGGCGGCATTTCGATCAAGACCGGCAAGACGCTAGGCAAGAACCTTGATATTGATACGCTGCGCAATGATCATGACGCAGTGTTCCTCGGTATTGGCCTTTCAGGCGTCAACGCGCTTGGCATTGATGGCGAAGCGGGCAAGGGCGTCGAGGATGCCATCAAATACATTGGCGCGTTGCGTCAGGCGTCTGATTTGTCATCGCTTCCAGTCGGGCAGAATGTCGTTGTCATCGGCGGCGGGATGACCGCCATTGACGTTGCTATTCAGTCCAAGCTTTTGGGCGCACGTGACGTAACGATTGTCTATCGCCGCTCTCAGGCGGAAATGGGCGCAAGCGCCTTCGAACAGGAGCTTGCCAAGACCAAGGGCGTCATCATTCGCCACAATGCCATGCCGGTCAAAATCAAGCGCAAGCGCGGTCAACCTGCCTCAATTGTCTGCGAACGCACGACTATCAAAGGCGGCAAAGTTGTTGGTACCGGCGAAACATTTGAACTTGCCGCTGACAGTGTTTTCAAAGCTATCGGCCAGAATTTCATCGATGTTCTCGTCGGCAAGTTGGCGCTCGACAAAGGCCGCATTGTTGTTGGCGCTGACAAACAAACGTCCGTCAAAGGCATCTGGGCCGGCGGCGACTGCATCGCCAATGGCAAGGATCTGACAGTGGCCGCAGTGGATGACGGACGCCGCGCAGCTGAATCAATTCACGCTGAATTATCGGCCTGAGGGAGGAAAACATGGCAAATCTTGCGACCAATTTCCTTGGCATAAAATCACCCAACCCGTTCTGGCTGGCTTCTGCGCCCCCAACTGACAAGGCCTACAATGTCGAGCGTGCTTTCAAGGCGGGCTGGGGTGGTGTGGTCTGGAAGACACTTGGCGAGGAAGGCCCGCCGGTGGTCAATGTCAACGGTCCGCGTTATGGCGCGATCTGGGGGGCGGACCGGCGGTTGCTTGGGCTCAACAACATTGAATTGATCACTGACCGCGACATCGAAATCAACTTGCAGGAAATGAAGCAGGTCAAGAAAAACTGGCCGGACCGCGCGTTGATCGCCTCGCTGATGGTGCCGTGTGATGAAGAAAGCTGGCGCAAGATTCTCAAACGTGTCGAAGAAACCGATTGCGATGGTGTCGAGCTGAATTTCGGCTGCCCGCATGGCATGTCAGAGCGCGGCATGGGTGGCGCTGTCGGTCAGGTTCCCGAATATATCGAAATGATCGCCCGCTGGTGCAAGGCGCACACGCGCATGCCCGTGATCGTCAAGCTCACTCCCAATATCACCGATGTAAGGAAGCCGGCCCGCGCGGCCTTCAAGGGCGGGGCGGATGCGGTATCGCTGATCAACACGATCAACTCGATCACCTCGGTCAACCTCGATACATTTTCGCCCGAACCATCCATTGACGGCAAAGGCTCGCACGGCGGCTATTGCGGACCTGCAGTCAAACCAATTGCGCTTTCGATGGTTTCGGAAATCGCCCGCGACATGGAAACGCGCGGCCTTCCCATATCCGGCATTGGCGGTATCACCACCTGGCGCGACGCCGCCGAGTTCATCGCCATGGGCTGCGGCACCGTGCAGGTCTGCACGGCGGCCATGACTTATGGCTTCAAGATCGTGCAGGAAATGACCGATGGCCTTTCCGAATGGATGGACCAGAAGGGCTACAAGTCGCTTTCGGATTTTCAAGGCATGGCGGTTCCGAACGTAACTGACTGGCAGTATCTGAACCTCAACTACGTGACCAAGGCGCACATCAATCAGGAAGCCTGCATCCAATGCGGCCGCTGCTATGCAGCCTGCGAAGACACTTCGCATCAGGCGATCATGTCGATGAAAGACGGCAAACGGCACTTTGAAGTGATGGACGACGAGTGCGTCGGCTGCAATCTCTGCGTCAATGTCTGTCCTGTACAGGACTGCATCACCATGGAGCCGATGGCGGCGGGCACGGTTGACCCGCGTACGAAGAAGAAGGTCACAGAGGTTTACGCCAACTGGACGACGCATCCGAACAACCCGATGGCGGTGAAAGCGGCGGCGGAGTAGGTTCGAGGATATGCAACGGGATATCGGCCTTCAGGCGGAGACCATTGACTAACGCACCTTGATGCCGTTCAAAATCAGCGACAGCACCGCCTGCGCAGACTGTTCGGCAAAGCCTGCCTTGTCGACCTGCGGGCCGAGCACGGCTCGCACTTGCACATCAAAATCGGCGTAATGCTGGGTGGTTGCCCAGATCATGAAAATCAGGTGATAGGGATCAATCGGCGCAAGACGCCCCTCGCTGACCCATTGCCGGATCACGGAGGCTTTTTCGTCTACCAGCTTTTTCAATGAAGTGGACAGAAAACCCTTGATCGCCGGTGCACCATGCAGAATTTCGTTGGCAAACAACCGCGAGGCTTCCGGCCGCTTGGAAGACATTTCGATCTTGCGGCTGATGTAGCGGCGCAGCTCCTCCACCGGATCACCTTCCGGTTTCAACTCATGCAACGGCTGCAGCCACTCTTCGAGTGTCTCTTCCAGAACTGAAACGTAAATGTCCTGCTTGCGCTTGAAATAGTAGAGAAGATTCGGCTTTGACATGCCGGATTTTTCGGCGATCTGGTCAATCGTTGAGCCACGAAAGCCATAGGTCGAAAACACGTCGAGCGCCGCCTCAAGAATGATGCGCCGGTTAATCTCCTGGATGCGTGTCGGCTTGTCGCCTGCATCTTTCTTTGTGTTGACGGTCACGTCCATGTTTCATGCCTGCGCTGTTCGACATCCATCATGGGCAAATGCGAAAGCCAGTTCAACAGCCAAATTTCCCCATTCGCACTTGACCACTCCCTTCCGCTCTTCTAGCCTCACTTTTGACCGCTTGGTCAAGTTTTCCGCCGAAGCATATTTGCGGCAAAGAAGGGCTTGGCGGTCAAAACAGGGAACTCCAACAGACGGCGCAAAAGCGGCAAAAAGCCGCCAACTCATGCCGCAATGGGTATCGATGCAAGTGTGTGCATCCGATAGGCTGGTGATAAGATGAACAGATGCTTCCGGATTGATCCGGGACGCACTGCGTCCGAACGTTCGCTTGGCCCGCAAAAATCCCGGAGGATAAACGCATGAGCACCGCCCCGAAATCCCTGAACAACATGGAAGCCTTCTGGATGCCGTTCACATCCAACCGCCAGTTCAAGCGCAACCCGCGCCTGTTCGTCGGTGCCAAGGGCATGTATTACACCACAGACGATGGACGCGAAGTGCTGGACGGCACGGCAGGTCTGTGGTGCTGCAACGCCGGCCATGGCCGTGAGAAGATCGTCAAGGCCGTGCAGGACCAGGTCGCGCAGATGGATTATGCGCCGGCTTTCCAGATGGGCCACCCGAAAGCGTTTGAACTCGCTGCCCGCCTCGTCAACTATTTGCCCAAGCCCCTCGACCATGCGTTTTTCACCAATTCGGGTTCCGAGTCTGTCGAGACCGCGCTGAAGATCGCCATCGCGTATCAGCGTGCACGCGGCAAAGGCACCAAGACAAGGCTTATCGGCCGCGAACGCGGCTATCATGGCGTCAACTTCGGCGGTATCTCCGTTGGCGGCATCCCGAACAACCGCAAATTCTTCGGCTCGCTTCTGACCGGCGTTGATCACATCCGCCACACCCATGACATGGAGCGCAACGCCTTTTCCAAAGGCATGCCCGAATATGGCGTCGAGTTTGCAGAGGACCTGGAAAAGGTCATCGCCCTGCATGACGCCTCAAACATCGCCGCGCTGATCATCGAGCCGGTAGCAGGTTCCACCGGCGTACTCATTCCGCCGAAAGGCTATCTGGAGCGCATCCGCGAAATCTGCACCAAGCACGACATCTTGCTGATTTTCGATGAAGTCATCACCGGCTTCGGCCGTCTTGGCACCCCGTTTGCGACCGACTATTTCGGCGTGACGCCGGACCTCATCACCACCGCCAAGGGCATCAACTCTGGTGTCATTCCGATGGGCGCGGTGTTCTGCACCTCCGACATCTATAATGCTTTCATGACCGGCCCCGACCACATGATCGAACTGTTCCACGGCTACACATACTCCGCGCACCCGATCGCCTGCGCCGCCGCTCTGGCAACGCTCGACGTGTATGAGGAAGAAGGCCTGATGACCCGCGCCGCCGATCTCGCCCAGTATTGGGAGGATGCGCTGCATTCGCTCAAAGGCGCGCCGCATGTCATCGACATTCGCAACATCGGCCTGATCGGTGCGATTGAGCTCGCCTCCATCCCCGGCGAGCCGACCAAGCGGGCATTCTCGGTGTTCCTCGACGCTTACGAGAAAGGCGTTCTGATCCGCACCACTGGCGACATCATCGCTCTGTCGCCGCCGCTCATCGTCTCAAAGGCGGAGATTGACAGGATCGTATCGACAATTGGCGACTGCCTCAAAGCGGCGGCCTGATTGAGCAAGAGGAGACCAAAGCCATGTCACTGACGTCCAACATGAAGATCAACAGTGTAAGGCTTTGGGACTCGCTCATGGAGATGGCGAAAATCGGCCCCGGCATCGCCGGCGGCAACAACCGCCAGACGTTGACCGACGCCGATGGCGAAGGCCGCCATCTGTTTCAACGCTGGTGCAAGGCAGCGGGCATGACCATGGGCGTTGACACCATGGGCAACATGTTTGCCACCCGTGCAGGCGAAGACCCAAAGGCACTGCCGGTTTATATGGGCTCACATCTGGATACGCAGCCAACCGGCGGCAAATATGACGGTGTGCTCGGCGTCCTCGGCGCGCTCGAAGTTGTGCGCACGATGAACGATCTCGGCATCAAGACCAAGCATCCCATCGTGGTAACCAACTGGACCAACGAGGAAGGTGCACGCTTTGCGCCCGCCATGCTGGCCTCCGGTGTGTTTGCGGGCATTCACACTGAAGAGTATGCCAAAGGCCGGACGGATTTGGACGGCAAAGTGTTCGGCGACGAGCTTCAGCGCATCGGCTGGGTGGGCGATGAAAAAGTCGGCGCGCGCAAGATGCATGCGATGCTGGAACTGCACATTGAGCAGGGGCCGATCCTTGAAGCCGAAGGCAAGGACATCGGCGTCGTCACCCACGGGCAGGGCTTGTGGTGGCTGGAAATCACCCTGACCGGCAAGGATGCCCACACCGGCTCGACACCGATGAATATGCGCGTCAATGCCGGTCTCGGCATGGCCCGCATCACCGAGCGCGTTCACCAGATCGCCATGAGCCACCAGCCAAATGCCGTCGGTGCGGTTGGTCAGGTCAAAGTGTTCCCAAATTCACGCAATGTCATTCCCGGCAAGGTGATTTTCACCGTCGATGTCCGCTCGCCCGAACAGGCCAAGCTCGACATGATGCGCGGCGAAGTCGAGCGCGCTGCACATGCCGTGGCGAAAGAACTCGGCCTCGGCTGTTCCATTGAGCCGGTCGGCCATTTCGACCCGGTGACTTTCGATCCCGGGTTGGTGAAAACCGTACGCGCCGCCGCCGAGCGGCTCGGCTACAGCTACATGGACATCGTCTCCGGCGCCGGTCACGACGCCTGCTGGATCAACCGCGTTGCCCCGACCGTGATGGTGATGTGCCCGTGTGTGGGTGGGTTGAGTCATAACGAGGCGGAGGAGATTTCACCCGAATGGGCTGCTGCGGGAACGGATGTGCTGTTCCATGCGGCGGTGGAGACGGCGGGGGTGGTCGGATGAGGGGCAGCGCCGAGGATGCCAATTTATCGTTTCCTGCAGGAGGAAATCTCTAAATGTCCAAAGTCATCAAAAACGGAACCATCGTCACCGCCGACCGCACATGGAAGGCGGATGTTCTCATCAAACATGACAAGATCGTTGCCATCGGGCCGGACCTGCATGGCGACCATGAGCTGGATGCAACCGGCTGTTATGTGATGCCGGGCGGGATTGATCCGCACACGCATCTGGAAATGCCGTTCATGGGCACCTATTCGGCCGATGATTTTGAAAGCGGCACGCGGGCGGCGCTGTCTGGCGGCACCACGATGGTCGTCGATTTCTGCCTTCCGGCACCCGGCCAGTCGCTCCTTGAAGCGCTGCAGATGTGGGACAACAAGACCTCCAGGGCCTGCTGCGATTATTCCTTCCACATGGCTATCACCTGGTGGGGCGAGCAGGTGTTCAACGAGATGAAGGAAGTGGTCGACAAAGGCATCACCTCGTTCAAGCATTTCATGGCCTACAAGGGCGCGCTGATGGTCAATGACGATGAAATGTATTCGTCGTTCAAGCGCTGCGCCGAGCTTGGCGCGCTGCCGCTGGTCCACGCCGAAAACGGCGATGTGGTCGCGCAGCTGCAGCAGAAGCTCTTGGCCGAGGGCAATAACGGCCCCGAAGCCCACGCCTATTCGCGCCCGCCGGAAGTGGAGGGAGAAGCCACCAACCGCGCCATCATGATTGCCGATATGGCGGGCGTGCCGCTCTACGTGGTGCACACATCATGCGAGCCGGCGCATGAAGCCATCCGCCGCGCCCGCCAGAAGGGCATGCGCGTTTACGGCGAGCCGCTGGTGCAGCATCTGACGTTGGATGACTCGGAATATGCCAACAAGGACTGGGACCATGCGGCGCGCCGCGTCATGTCGCCGCCGTTCCGCAACAAGACACATCAGGATTCGCTTTGGGCCGGTCTGCAGTCCGGCTCGCTGCAGGTGGTGGCGACTGACCATTGCTCCTTCACCACCGACCAGAAGCGTTTCGGGGTTGGCGATTTCACCAAAATCCCCAACGGCACCGGCGGCCTTGAAGACCGGATGCCGGTTCTCTGGACCAAGGGTGTCAACACCGGCCGCCTCACCATGAACGAATTCGTGGCCGTTACCTCGACCAACATTGCCAAGATCCTCAACATGTATCCGAAGAAGGGCGCCATCGTCGAAGGCGCGGATGCCGATATCGTTGTGTGGGACCCGAAGAAGAAAAAGACGATTTCGTCCAAAAGCCAGCAGTCGGTGATCGACTACAATGTGTTTGAAGGCATGGAGCTGACCGGCCTGCCAAAGTATGTGCTGACACGCGGGCATGTGTCGATCCATGACGGCAAAGTTGATGTTGAGCCGGGGCACGGCGAGTTTGTTGGCCGTGAGCCAAAGGGCGCGGTGAATGTTGCGCTGTCGAAGTGGAAAGAGGTGGTTGCTCCAAGGAAAGTGGAGCGGACCGGCATTCCGGCGTCTGGGGTTTGAGGGTGTAACTCCCCTCCCCCTTGAGGGGAGGGGCCGGGGGTGGGGGCGAATACAGCAAATGTCACCAGGTGTCGTGGCGAAATCTTCAATCTCGAACGCCCGCCGCCTCCGCAAGGAAATGTCAGAAGGAGAAAAGCACCTTTGGGACCAGTTGCGGTTGTTTCGCAATTCACACGGGATTCATGTCCGGCGGCAGGCGCCGATTGGACCCTATTTTGCTGACTTCGCAATTCACTCTGCCAAATTGCTTATTGAGGTTGATGGGCCAATGCATATGGACGAGAAGCGAAGCGAAAAGGACTTGGTAAGGGATGATTGGCTTGGGAAGGCGGGTTATCGGGTGCTTCGCTTCAGTGCAAATGAAGTCATGAATGCGTGGTCCAACTGCGCTGAGCGAATTTTAAGTGAAGTGAGGCAGGCAAATTGAAACGAACCGTTGACGCGCTCGCCCCCACCCCCGGCCCCTCTCCTCGAGGGGGAGGGGAGAAGGCGCGCGCCGTCATCTCCGCCCGCGACCTCTCGCTCACTTTCACCACCAACGACGGCCCCGTCCACGCGCTGTCGAACATCAATCTTGACATCAACGAAGGCGAGTTCGTCTCGCTGATCGGCCCGTCCGGCTGCGGCAAGACCACGCTTTTGCGCGTGATTGCCGATCTGGAGCAACCGACAGGCGGCTCACTTTCAGTGAATGGCATGACGCCGGATGAAGCGCGCCAGAAGCGCGCCTATGGCTACGTGTTTCAGCAAGCGGCACTTTTCCCTTGGCGCACCATTGCGGCCAATGTCGGCCTGCCGCTGGAAGTCATGGGGTTGGACAAGGCAGAAGTTGCCCGCCGGGTGAAGGAAAATATTGCGCTGGTGAACCTTGCCGGGTTCGAGAAAAAATATCCGTGGCAACTCTCCGGTGGCATGCAACAGCGCGCTTCAATTGCCCGGGCGCTTTCTGTGGAACCTGCCATGCTTTTGATGGACGAGCCCTTTGGCGCGCTCGACGAAATTGTCCGCGATCATTTGAATGTGCAACTGCTGAAGCTGTGGGCCAAGACGCAAAAGACGATTGTGTTTGTCACACATTCGATCCCTGAAGCGGTGTTTCTCTCAACGAAGATCGTTGTCATGAGCCCGCGCCCAGGCAAGATTCATGAAATCATCGATTGCAATCTGGGCACGGACCGCCCGCTGGAAATCCGCGAAACGCCGGAGTTTTTGAAGATCGCGCAACAGGTGCGTGACGGACTGCGTGCGGGGCATAGCTATGATGACTAGCGCTTCCGTCTTCCGCACCCGCATCATTCCCGTCGGTACGATCGTGCTGGCCATCATCATTGCATGGTATGTCGCCGCATACCGTATGAATGCGCCATTTCAGCGGGACCAGAACGAGCGCTCGAACGTCACTGTTAACACCAGCGAATTTATCGCCCAGACCATGAGCCAGCCAAAGCCGACCATGCCCGCGCCGCATCAGGTGGCGGTGAACCTTTGGAAGAACACGCTTGGCGTCAAACTCTCGTCGAACCGCAGCCTTGTCTATCACGCCGGTGTCACGCTCTCATCCACTTTGCTCGGCTTCCTGATGGGAACGGTGCTCGGCATCATCATCGCTGTCGGCATCGTCCATGTGCCCGCGCTCGACAAGTCGTTCCTGCCGTGGATTATCGCCAGCCAGACGATACCGATGCTCGCCGTCGCGCCGATGATCATTGTCATTCTTGCCGCCGTGAATGTGACCGGCATTTTGCCGAAGGCGCTGATCTCGACTTATCTCTCGTTTTTCCCCGTCGCTGTCGGCATGGTCAAGGGTCTGCGCTCGCCGGAGGTGATGCACCTTGACCTGATGCGCACTTATCATGCGAGCCAGTGGCAAACGTTCTGGAAGCTTCGTGCCCCGGCTTCCGTTCCGTTCTTCTTCACCTCGATCAAGGTCGCCGTCGCCGCAAGTCTGGTTGGGGCGATCGTTGGCGAATTGCCGACCGGTGCTGTTGCTGGCATCGGGTCCAAGCTCCTTGCCGGTTCCTACTATTCACAGACCATCGACGTCTTCGCAGCGCTGATTGCGGGCTCCATTGTCGCCATCCTGCTGGTCGTTCTGGTCGATATTGTCGGCCGATTTGTCAATTCCCGCATGGGGGGCAGGCCGGCATGAAACTGACGTGGAACTGGCAAGCCCTGTCCGCCTTGGCGCTTCTCGCATTTGCGCTGACGCGGCTGCCGTTCACCGAATTTCTGCTGACAACCGCGTATCTGCCCCGCACCGAAGAGAGTATTGTGGCTGTGGTATTGGTGGCAGCTTCAGCGCTCTTGTCGATGCTGGCCAAGCAATCAAGCGGGACAACGATTGCGTTCGGCGTTGCCACCCATCTCGGCGCGATTCTGCTTTTGTTGATGCTGAATTCTGGCGAGGGATCTGCTTCGCTCGGCTATTTTGCCTGCCTTGCTGCCAGTTGGCTGATGGGTTGGCGGTTGGTCACTGTCCTGTCCGGCGACGGGCGCAACAGCGGTTGGTTTGTCAATCTGTTAATCCCTGCACTGTTCGGGCTTTGGCTGTTGATCCTGTGGGAAGCCATCGTGCGCGGTGCAGGCGTGCCTTTCGTCCTTCTCCCGCCGCCATCGGCCATCGGCGCAAAGTTTATGGCGTCCATCCCGCTGCTTGCCGCCGACTTCAATCAGACCGTCTTGAAAGCGGTGCTGTTCGGTTTTGTTGTCGGCTCCTTCGCTGGCTTTCTGGTGGCGGTGCTCGCCGACCGCTACAGATTTCTGGCCAACGGCCTCTTGCCCATCGGCAACATGGTCTCAGCGTTGCCGATCATCGGCATTGCGCCGATCATGGTGATCTGGTTCGGCTTTGACTGGCAGTCGAAGGCCGCTGTGGTGATCGTCATGACTTTTTTTCCAATGCTGGTGAACACGCTGGCCGGGCTCACCGCATCTGGCAACATGGAGCGTGACCTGATGCGCACCTATGCCTCAAGCCATTGGCAAACCTTGTTTAAACTGCGGCTACCTGCCGCAATGCCTTTTGTGTTCAATGCCCTCAAGATCAATTCGACTCTTGCCATGATTGGTGCCATCGTTTCGGAATTCTTCGGAACACCGGTGGTCGGCATG
>JANMEX010000352.1:0-1775 GCA_031377485.1 Phyllobacteriaceae bacterium | reverse complement strand
AAAGTCAACCGCCTTGATGATGTGTGGAAAGGGCAGGGCTGTCCCGATATCCGATTTATAAAGATAGATGTTGAAGGCGCCGAGCCGTTGGTTTTCCGCGGCGCGACGGCGTTTTTCGAAGCTCTCCGTCCGGTGATTTGCTGCGAGATCAATCTGGAAAAACTCGCAAACATGGGATTCGCGCCATCAGACGTGACAGCGCCCTTGATTACCCTTGGCTATCAAGCCTGGACCTGGAGCGATAAGCATCGGCAACTGGTCCTGACCGGCAATGCTGTTGATATCAAAGAGACATGCGATCTTGTCTTTGTGCCAAAAGGTGAATTATCCTGAGTTTTTGAAATAAGCGGCCACCGGGTCCCTCCGATGGGACGGCAGGTATAGCTCCATATGCATGGCGGCACGACAGTCGATCCGAATGCTGTAACGTTTGAATGTCTGCTTGGAAATTCGCAAAACTGAACGGATCGCAACTGGTGCCTGCCCGAACCTTCGGCCATGCTTGCGCCTGAAGTGCCTCGGTCTCCGTCTGGCACGGTGCTCGGGCAAATGGCACCAAAGCTTGACGGCGTGGCCATACTGTCAGTTCTTGGCACTTCGTTTCGTTCTCATCAGAGCAACTACTCAACCAAACGCGCCGAATACCGGTAACCCGCACCCTTGTCTTTCAATTTAACATCGCGGGTGTTCACTTGCGTGATTTTCATCGCAGTATCGTCTTGCAGCCAAATCTGGTCAGCGACTATCGCCATTGTCGGCGATCTCCCTTCAATATTCGATGCGCCTTTGAGCCAAAGATCCTGTTCCGGTAGATACATAAGTCCGTCGAATGTCAGATTTGTGGACGAAAGCGTGCTCCATTCCTCTTTCTTGAAGCTGCCGTTCAGATCTCGATCCGAGATAAATTGAATATTGGTGTATTCACCTGAAACCGGCGATGTGAGATTGATGATCGAATTTGAGTTTGCATTGATAACTGCGTTATCTCCTACCAAGGCGATGGTGACTTCTTCACCCTTGAGCGTCGAATTTGCTGATATGTTCAATGGGCCGTCGTTGAAAATGTAGGTGCCGGGCCTCAGTGTAACGACGCTGTGCGGGCTGATGGTGAGCCCACCGCAATAGGTGCCGGGGTCCAATTCCACTTCGACCTTCATCAGTTTTGCAGCGACATTGGCGCAAGCGCCTGGGCGAGGAATCGGCAGATCGCCGTATTGATCCTTCAAAGGGAACACATCAACGTGCGGAACCGGTTTGAAATTGCCTTTATACGAACCTGTGACTCCAAACGATTTGGCTTCCGCAGAGGTGGTCTTGCCCCAAGTCAAAATGCCGGTTGCATTTTCACTGTCAGCCATGACGACACAGTTGGCTTTCAAGCTCGCTGTTCCGTAAAGCTGGATTGACCCTGTCATAAGCGGATTGAGTGCGTGAAGACAAACCGGGTCTGTCGAACTTTTCTCAGCAATGGCTTTGACATTCACTATGGTGACATCGCCGCCCATGAAATTGGCTATCAGGCTCGGGACTTCGGTTTTGGCGTCGCCGATGACCATATTGTTGAGCACACGAAACTTTGAATTATCGACTTTGGCGGAGACGGTTTCCTGCCGTGTTTCTCCAAATTTCATGGAGCGTTGCGCCATCATGTCGATCGCCGCGTCTACGCGCTGTCTATCTGTTGCACTGTAGCCAAGGCTCATTCCTGCCAAGACCGAGGCGTCAAGATTGTCCTGCAATTCCGAACGTTCATGCGAAATTGTCGCGTAGGTGAC
>JANMEX010000327.1:0-3761 GCA_031377485.1 Phyllobacteriaceae bacterium | reverse complement strand
GCCCGGCTTTTGCTGGGGCTTGTTCCAGAAAAATGGACGCCAACACAACGGTTTTCATCGGCTTTCATATTATTTGGTGCCGGAACCATTGGCTTCACAGCGCTCTTCTTTGCGCTGCAGTTTATCGACTATTATTCTCAGTGGCATGATGACCATGCTTCAAAACGACTGCTGTTCGAGACTGTGTTCACGATACTGTCGGCCTGCTACCAGTTTTTGGTACTCGGGCTTCGGCTGTATGTGCCGTTCGGGCTGTTGTCTTTGATTGTTTTGGCACTGGCTTTTGCACAGCGGCGAATTTGATTTGTGCGACCGCAGTGGTTAAGCGCGCGCAGTCATTTTCCCGAACGGAGCCCCTTGATGATCCCGCGCTATTCCCGCCCCGAAATGGTTGCCATCTGGTCGCCCGAAACACGCTTTCGCATCTGGTTTGAAATCGAGGCGCACGCATGCGACGCGCTGGCTGAAATCGGCGTGATCCCGAAATCTGCAGCCGCAACCATCTGGGAAAAGGGCGGCGCGGCAACATTTGATGTCGCCAAAATCGATGAGATCGAAGCTGTCACCAAGCATGACGTGATCGCATTTCTCACGCATCTGGGCGATTTTGTTGGTCCGGATTCCCGT
Organism: Phyllobacteriaceae bacterium; assembly: GCA_031377485.1. Classification (GTDB taxonomy): domain Bacteria; phylum Pseudomonadota; class Alphaproteobacteria; order Rhizobiales; family Rhizobiaceae; genus JANMEX01. The sequence goes on along the minus strand of JANMEX010000327.1, from coordinate 3,134 downwards.
TTCATTCATCAAGGCATGACCTCTTCAGACGTGCTCGACACCTGCTTTGCCGTCCAGCTCGCTCGCGCATCTGACCTGTTGCTGACCGATATCGACAGGCTGCTTGCAGCACTGAAAAAGCGTGCGTTTGAGCACAAGGACACAATCACCATCGGCCGCAGCCACGGCATTCATGCCGAACCGACAACATTCGGTATCAAGCTGGCGCTGGCCTATGCCGAATTTGCCCGTTGCCGCGAACGCCTTGTGCATGCCCGCGAAGAGATTGCCACTTGTGCCATCTCTGGTGCAGTCGGCACCTTCGCCAACATCGACCCGCGCGTGGAAGAGCATGTTGCCAAGGCGCTGGGCTTGAAGGCGGAACCGGTGTCGACGCAGGTTATCCCGCGCGACCGGCATGCAATGTTCTTTGCAACGCTTGGCGTGATCGCTTCATCCGTGGAGCGCGTGGCAACCGAAATCCGCCACCTGCAACGCACCGAAGTTTTGGAAGCTGAAGAGTTTTTCTCGCCGGGCCAGAAAGGCTCGAGTGCCATGCCGCACAAACGCAATCCGGTGTTGACGGAAAATCTCACCGGCCTCGCCCGCATGGTGCGTTCGATGGCCCTGCCCGCGATGGAAAACGTGGCGCTGTGGCACGAGCGCGATATTTCGCATTCTTCTGTCGAGCGCATGATCGGCCCGGACGCAACCATAACGCTCGATTTCGCGCTGGCGCGGCTGACTGGCGTGATAGACAAGCTGCTGATTTATCCGGAAAATATGATGAAGAATTTGAACAAGTTCAAAGGCCTCGTCCACTCACAGCGCGTGCTGCTGGCGTTGACGCAAGCGGGCTGTTCGCGCGAAGACTCATACCGCCTCGTTCAGCGCAATGCTATGAAGGTCTGGGAGCATGGCGCTGATTTCCTTGAAGAACTGCTTGCAGACAAGGAAGTCCGGGAGGCGCTGTCGGAAGAGGAAATCCGCGAGAAGTTTGATCTGGGGTATCACACCAAGCATGTAGACACGATTTTCGCGCGGGTGTTTGGCTAAATAAAAAAGGCGGCCGAAAGCCGCCTTTTTTTTCAAATTCAAACCAACAAGTCTAGAACAGGATACGATCGCTCTTGACGCGGTCGTAGTCGGCCTTGGCCATCATGGCTGCCAGCTCTTCAACCTTGACCTTTGGCTCCCAGCCGAGCAACTCTTTGGCCTTTGTAGCGTCGCCGATCAGAAGTTCGACTTCACTTGGACGGTAAAATTTCGGGTTGACCGCAACAATGACCTTGCCCGTCTTCTTGTCGATTCCGGTCTCTTTTTCGTCCTGACCCTGCCACTCGATATCGATGCCGAATGCATTTGCAGCACGTTCAACAAAAGAACGGACGGTATGCGTATCGCCAGTTGCCAGCACGAAATCATTACCTTGATCCTGCTGCAGGATGCGCCACATGCCCTCGACATAATCGCCGGCAAAGCCCCAGTCGCGCTTGGCGGAAAGATTTCCGAGTTCAAGGACGTCCTGCTTGCCCTGCGCGATCTTTGCGAGCGCGACTGTGATTTTGCGGGTCACAAATTCCAGGCCGCGCAACGGGCTTTCGTGATTGAACAGGATGCCGGACGATGCATGAATGCCGAAGCTTTCGCGATAATTAATCGTGATGAAATGGCCGTAAACCTTGGCAACGCCATATGGGCTACGTGGATACAGCGGCGTCTTTTCATTTTGTGGAACAGTCTGCACCAACCCGAACATTTCGGAAGTCGAAGCTTGATAGAAACGCGTCTGCGGTGAAGCGTGGCGGATGGCCTCAAGAATGCGGCACACGCCGATTGCATCGGCATCAGCGGTATACAGCGGCATGTCCCACGACGAGCCGACAAAGCTTTGAGCGGCAAGATTATAGAATTCGTCCGGCTTGTATTTTTCAATCAACCGCATGATCGAAGGCAACTCTGCAAGTTCGAACAGAACCTTTTCGATATCACCGTCAACGCCAACTTCGACAAGGCGGTGATCAATGGCGTTAGACGTACGGCGAATACCGCCAATAACGCGGTACCCTTTTTCCAGCAAAAGTTTTGCGAGGTACGCACCGTCTTGTCCAGATACACCGGTGATAAATGCAGTCTTCGTCATTCTTCGATCTCTTTCAATTTCGATAGGTTATGTGATGGCCTGCAATCAGGCCTTCGTTTTTTCAGTCATGGATTCAAGAACTCCAGCGGCCACGTCCGCCCAGGTTCGAAGCTTTGAATGGCCAAGTTTGATGCGCAACTTCAAGTCGTCGTAATAGGCCTTGTCGCTCATCATCCGTTCAAATATTCCGGCAAGCTCCTCCGGATCATCGGGGTTGAAATAAACGGCAAGATCACCGCCAACTTCAGGCAAAGAGGAATACGGCGACGAAATACCTGGTGTTCCAAACCAAAGCGATTCGCCAAGAGGCAGCCCCCAACCCTCAAGCTTGCTCGCCATCACGGTCGCGACTGCGTTTTGATACAGTTTGACGAGATTTGCCTGCGCCGGAGCGGGAGCAAAATGTACGTAAGGCTCCAAAGCAGCATATTTGCCTACCTGAAGTGCCTCCCGATTGCGGTTCCGGTCAACACCTGCGACGACAAACAAGGGAACGGCTTTGCCCTGTTTCATCAGGTAGCTTAGTGCACCAAGAACCACATCAAAGTTTTTCCGGCCCATGGTTATGCCAACGCCAAGGAAATAAGGACTTTCCGGCAAAACAATATCGGCAACCTCACCGTCTTCACGGCATTCATGGCACAATTGAACCACAGACTGAGCGGCCGGTTTTGGCAAAATGCCCTTCTCCGCTGCCTCGCTCAAGGCGATATCCGTATAGTGTGAGATGGAGACCGCATTTGCAGCCTGGGCAAGAATACGACGATTATCGTGGATAAAATTTGCCTTGAACCGTGCTGGAACCGGCAGGTTTTCGTCCAAAGGAATCATGTCATAAATCATGGCGTGCAGTTTAACGGCCGATCCGGACTCGCGGAGAAAATCAGCGATATCGGCGATAAATTTCGGCCGTGCGGCCGAAAACAGATAGCCAGCCTGCAACGTCACGGGCCTTAAATACTTTGCGATATCAGGGAACATCAGTGTGTTCACAACGCCAGCCGCTTTTTTC
>JANMEX010000303.1:0-2044 GCA_031377485.1 Phyllobacteriaceae bacterium | reverse complement strand
TAATCATTGATGCCTATGCCAAGAGTGCAAATCTTTCAATGACCGGGCGCTGCAAGAACATCGTCACCAACGTCTCATTCCGGGTTGATGCCGGTGGTTCGGCAAATTGGAAATATTCGAAAATGAAGAAGCCGAATGTCTGGTGCCAGATGATGACCGAAGACGCAGAACTGGGTTGGGCGAGAGGCAAGTTCATCTGGCCGCAATAAGGTGTTCAGAACTGTGTGATCACGCTGATGCCGAGGCCGTCGAACCTGTCCATTGCCATCAGCGCGTCAGGCGCTTCATCCAGCGTGATGTGCTTGCCTATCAGTTTTTGTGGTGAGAGTTTACCGGCCGCTATAATTTTAAGCATCGCGTCAAAGCGGTGCGCCTGCATGCCGTGGGTACCGAGCACCTGCAGTTCATGGGCGATGACTTTTGACATCGGGATGCTGGGCGAGGCGTGCACGCCCGTCATCAGGCCTGCCTGCACATGCCGGCCCCGGCGGCGCAAGGCTGCGATGGAGTTGAAGCAGGTCGTCGGCGAGCCAAGCGCATCCATTGATACATGCGCGCCACCTGATGTGATCTCGCGGATGGCGTTCACGACGTCACTTGTATCTTTGGCATTTATGGTGGCGACCGCGCCGATCTCGCGTGCGAGGGCCAGTTTGCGCTCATCCAGATCAACTGCGATGACATTGGCCCCACAGGCTGCGGCGATCATGATGGCGGACAGGCCGACACCGCCCGAGCCATGCACCGCCACCCATTCGCCGGGCTGCACTTTTGCAACGTCAACAATGCCGCGAAAGGCTGTGGCAAAGCGGCAACCGAGAGATGCAGCCGTGATGAAGTCCATGCTCTCTGGCAGGTGAATGAGATTGGTGTCGGCAAAATCCACCGCGACATATTCGGCGAATGAACCCCAAGCGGTGAAGCCCGGTTGGAACTGGTTTTCGCAGACCTGATGATTGCCCGTGTGGCACTCATGGCAGTGCCCGCAGCCGCCAACGAAGGGCACAGTGACACGCTCGCCTTCGCGAAAACGCGAAACGGATTTGCCGGTGGCGACAATTGTTCCGGCCAGTTCGTGCCCCGGCACATGCGGCAGGTGGATGTCTGAATCATGGCCGAGCCAACCGTGATAGTCGGAGCGGCAGAGGCCAGTGGCCTCAACCTTGATCACCACGCCGCTTGCCATTGGCGTCGGGTCGGGCAGGGTGGTGACAACGGGTGGCTGGCGGAACTTTGTATAATAGACGGCGCGCATTCGCTCAGTCCTGTTTTGGCAATATCAACAAATCGGTGTGAACGGCCATCGTGCCTGTTTCTTTGCCCAGCCACTCGGCAAAACGCTGGTCCAACTGCTCAATGGTGATGGACGGTTGACCATCGAGAGGTTGTCGAACGTCAAGCACACGGCTTTGTTCCGCGAGAAATTCCCGGAGCAAAGGATAGCCCCCCGAGCGTTTCAGTCCATAGGGCCAAAATTCGATGACGATCGGAACATTGGCTTTGCACAACCCGGCTGCACCGGCGAGCACGTGGCCCTCATGTCCCTGCGTGTCGATCCATGCAAGGCCAATGTCATTTGGGTTGACGTTTGCCCGATCAAGAAGTGAATCAAGTGTGTCTGCCTTCACACTGATTACATTACGGTTTTGCTCTGCATATTTGCCGCTTTCTGCAGATGATCCAACACGAATGCGATGGTCGCCGTAGTTTGTTTCACTCAATTCAAACTGCAATTCACCTGGGACCGCAGACGCTGCGGCGTTGATGTTGATGCATTTCGGGTCCACCCCGTTCAAGATCTGGTTGATCCTCAACAGCATGAAATTGGCCGGGTCTGGCTCTATGCAGACCGCCCGTTCAAATCCGTTTTGCAGCGCAAACAGAGCATGGGTGCCGATGTTCGCGCCAATATCCAGAAATGTTTTACGGCCCCTGTGAAGGCCGACGAACTTCGTCACTTGAAGGATCGAATCTTCTTCGAAATGACCGGTCTCCCGAATGGACTGGCCTATCACGTGATCGTCGAGGTAGGTGGCGATCCGAT
>JANMEX010000284.1:0-1580 GCA_031377485.1 Phyllobacteriaceae bacterium | reverse complement strand
CGCCATCGTGTTGTCGACGATCAGCGGCAGACCGTGCTTATGGGCCACTTTCGCAATGGCTTCGATATCGGTGACGATACCGCCCGGATTGGCAAGACTTTCAATGAAAATGGCGCGGGTTTTGTCGGTGATGGCCGCCTCAAAAGATGCGGGATCGTCAGTGTTTGCCCATTTGACATTCCAGTTGAATGACTTGAACGAATTGCCGAACTGGTTGATCGAACCGCCGTAAAGTTTGTTCGCCGCAACGAACTCATCACCTGGCTGCATCAGTGTGTGAAACACCAGCATCTGCGCGGCGTGGCCAGAAGCAACGGCCAGCGCGGCAGTACCGCCTTCAAGCGCAGCGACACGCTCTTCCAGCACAGCCTGCGTCGGGTTCATGATGCGCGTATAAATGTTGCCGAAAGCCTGCAGGCCAAACAATGCCGCGGCGTGGTCCACGTCATTAAACTGGTAAGCTGTGGTTTGATAAATGGGCGTCGCCCGTGCGCCTGTTGTCGGGTCAGGTTTGGCTCCTGCGTGAACCGCAAGGGTTTCAATTCCGGGTGTGCGTTTGGCCATGATTTCTAAGCTCCTCTCAAAACGTAGACGTGTACTATTTCAGACAGCGTCAAAATCAAGAAGGATAATTATCGCGCGGCAGTCGATGTTCGGAGAAACGTTTGCGCGCCATATGGGTATTCATGGTCAAACATGGTGGATCGCGCCGGTTCTTCTACTTGGCTTGACCTTAACCCGTCGCGAAATTGCAAAGCGGATTTACCGAAAGCGGGCGGCTTGCTGCTCGTTCAGCTTTCGTGCTTACGTAGGGGAGATTCTATGGGGCGGAGCGATTTCATATGCATTTCTTGCCGGTGTTCAAATTTGTGCGCAACGGCATTTTTGCCTCAGGATCCACTCTCTTTCTGGCGTTGCTGCCAACCCAATCATTGGGCGCTGACCCTGTTGCGGAAACACCATACATAGCCGTCGGGGCGGATGAAATTCAGGCGCTGGCGGTACTCGAGAAACATTGCGCACGCTGCCATCAGGCCGGTAAGCTTGAGAACGGGCGTGCCAAACCGGCCAAAAATTTCGGCAACATCCTGCATCTGGATCAATTGCTGGCAGACAGTTCGCGCACGAAACCCGGCAATGCAGATGGCTCGCGCATTTTCCAGATGCTCGTCAACAACGAGATGCCTTACGATGTCTATCAGGAAGCAAACTTTGAAAAGCCATCTCCGACCAAAGACGAAGTGGCGCTCCTGCGCAAATGGCTTGATGGCGCAAATTCCAAAGGCTCGGCTTCTTGTCTGACCGGAGAGCTTGAGGACAGTTATGTCTTAATCGCCAAAGACATTGGGACACTTGCGGACCATGAACGCGAAGGTGCGCGATACATATCGCTCGCCAATCTGGCACTGAATTGCGGCAGTCCCGCGGAGCTGGAGGCGTATCGTCAAGGCACGATCAAGCTTCTCAACAGCCTGAGCACGAGCTCGGATCCACTGATCGTCACTCCCGTCGATGCCGATAAGACGCTGCTTCGCTTCAACCTGAAAGGTGGCCGGAAGGTAGCCGCTGCCCCAGGTGAG
>JANMEX010000265.1:0-3756 GCA_031377485.1 Phyllobacteriaceae bacterium | reverse complement strand
AAGCCCGGCCAGTTTCGCGTCGTCGATGCCTTTTCACGCATCGTGCGGCTGGGCGAGGGGCTGACTGCCACGGGACGCCTGCAGCAGGGCGCGATGGATCGCGCGGTTGAGGCGCTGAAAATCTGCGCAGAAAAGCTGAAGAACCGGCCAGTCAAGAAGGCTCGGCTGATTGCCACTGAAGCATGCCGCGCTGCTGCAAACGGCGCAGAATTTCTAGCCCGCGTCCGGCGCGAGACAGGCCTGGATCTGGAGATCGTTGACCGCGAAACCGAGGCCCGTCTTGCCGTTTCCGGATGTGGTCCGCTGGTGGGGCATCAGACGGATGCGCTGGTGTTGTTCGACATTGGCGGCGGTTCATCCGAGGTGGCGTTGATCGACCGTTCCAAGCGTCGGTCACCGCGATTGGCTGATCAGATTGTCGCGTGGACCTCGCTGCCGGTCGGCGTCGTCTCGCTGGCCGAACGATTTGGCGGCAAACACGTCTCTGCTGAAATCTACACGGCGATGGTCGATGATGTGCTTGGCATGATTTCCCGCTTCGAGAAGCGTCACGCACTGGGTGAACTGGCCGCAGGTGACAGGTTTCATCTTCTGGGAACCTCAGGCACTGTCACGACGCTCGCCGGCATTCACCTTGGACTTGAACGCTATGACCGCCGCCGCGTTGACGGGCTTTGGATGCTTGACGGGGAGGTCAGTGAAATGTCGGCGCGCCTCCAGTCCTGGACATTTGAACAACGTGTGGCCAACGCGTGTATCGGCGCCGAACGCGCAGATCTGGTACTGGCAGGCTGTGCCATTCTCGATGGCATCCGCATCACCTGGCCTTCCGACCGCCTGCGCGTGGCCGATCGTGGCTTGCGCGAAGGCATATTGACCGAAATGATGGCAACAGATGGCGCATGGCGCCGCCGCAACTTTGGAGGCCAATAAGATGGCCAAGACCCCAGGCTCCGGCCCAAAAACGCCAGGCTCCGGCGCACGCGGCATGCATGTGCGCATCAAGAAGAAGGCGGGCACGATCAAGGACAGTTCGCGCCGCTGGCTCGAACGTCACATGAATGATCCGTATGTGCACCGCTCCCGTGCCGAAGGGATGCGCTCGCGTGCGGCCTATAAACTGACCGAGATCAATGATCGCTACAAGATCCTCAAAAAGGGTGATCGCGTCATTGATCTGGGCGCGGCGCCCGGAGGCTGGAGCCAGATTTCCGCGCAGATCGTCGGCTCGTCCAATGAGCATCCGCATGTCGTCGGCATCGACTTTCTGCCGGTTGATCCGCTGCACGGCGTGCAGCTTTTGCTGATGGATTTTTTGGATGAATCAGCGCCACAAGCTGTGCTGGATGCGCTTGGCGGCATGCCGGATATTGTCTTGTCCGACATGGCTGCACCGACGACGGGGCACCGGCGTACCGATCATATGCGCACGATGAACCTGTGCGAAATCGCCGCCCAGTTCGCTATCGACAATCTGAAACCAGGCGGACACTTTTTGTCGAAGACATTTCAGGGCGGGACCGAAAATACCGTGCTCGACCTGTTGAAGCGCAACTTCAAATCCGTCCATCACGTCAAACCGCCGGCCTCACGGCAAGAATCGGTAGAGCTTTATATTTTGGCCAAGGGGTTCAAAGGGCGAGGCACAGTCAGCGAAGCTGACGACACGACCCAGTGAGTCGTTTCGAGTGCCGAGCGCCCGAAGCCATGCGAAGGGCAGGGGATCGTTCGAGCGCCGCGAGCTCGGCAGGGCTGCGGGCCGGTAAAGGCAAGTTTTTTCCGCGACACGCCCGGTTTCCCGTCTGGCCATTTCAAAGAACCCTCTATGAATTGAAGTTGGGAAACAGGGTGCGTGGTCCTGCCTCTGTAATTATAAGTATGTGACATCGCCACACACCCTGTTCAGTGTTTTTGCGCTGACAATGCCGGTTGATGCGCCTTAGACCGCTCTCCCCCGAACATTTGGCACCTTTGATTGTGGGCCCATCACCCGCGACGAGTTTCCGAAGCTCGCCACCAAAGCACCGGCCTTTGCCACGTTGACCCGGATCATGACCCTTGCGTCACTCAAATTGGTCCACTGGACCAATTTGTTTTGCTGACGCAAAATCGTTCCTCACCCATTTGCAAAGAGCAACTGGATTATGCAGGTGCTGAAAAGGGTGTGGACAGATTTGGGTGAGAATATTTTTGTTTGATCGATTTCAATGGGTTGGCAGTTTCGCAATCAAGGATAAAATACTGCAGCCCTATCTCGCACCTTTGGGGAGAGAGTTCGAAGTGTTGGCCAAAGGCCAGAAAACGCAACGCGATTTCAGCGCGCGAACGCCCGAGACGCTTGTCGAGGGTTAGCTCGAACTTTCCGCTATGCCTTAGTTTTTGCAAGTGAGGGGTGTCCTTTGCTCGCACTTGGATTGAACTGCGTTGCCAACGACCGCCGCCTGATCCCTCTTTTGGAATTTCTAGGACTTGGCAAACGCCAAGCCTATGAAATTCCATTCGCGCCCGCATCGGGGAAGATAGAGCCATATTCTGAACTGCTATTGGTTCACACGCGTCCCCGGTACAGCGCATTGTCACTGCGCAGGTTGTTACTGAGCGTCAAGGCAAGCGGCCATTGCCGCAACTCTCAAAGTTATACAGACAAAAAAAGACCGGGCTTTCACCCGGTCTTTCAATTCAACTGAAACTGCAAGCAGTGCCGGTACATCCATGGTCACCGGCAGTTTAAGCTAATTAGAGAGCCTGAAGCTGACCAGCAGACATCTTGCCCGAACGAGCATCGCGCTCGGATTCGAACGAAAGCTTCTGGCCTTCGTTGATCGTGCGCAGACCTGCGCGCTCTACAGCGGAGATGTGGACGAATACGTCCGCGCCGCCGTTGTCAGGCTGAATGAAGCCGAAGCCTTTGGTGGAATTGAACCATTTAACTGTACCAGTGGCCATAACGAACCCTTTCGATGGTATTGAAGAATGTACCGCACGACATGCACGGCACTGTGGTTTTTTCGAATTTTGAAGGGGATATTCGTACAGGAGCGCTAAGCGCTGGCAGCAACAAAGATCAGTCAAACAAGCATCGATAACGTCCATATGGGCGAACTATCCCGAAATGTCAAGTTTTGCTTTTTGACTCAACGGAATACAGCAAAGTTTTCGATGGGAAGGAGCAAAAAAGCGGGGAATGACACGGCGGCCAGCCTTCCCAATGGGAGAGTTTGGTGTTACACGCCGCCGTCAATCCTCAAAGGCCAATCAGCGGGCCGGTGCACAACTTGCACCGTAGAACGCGTTTATCAAAGGAATGACAATGGCAATCATCCGCGAAACAGTCACCGGAGCGCATGCGCTGACGTTTGACGACGTGCTCTTGCAGCCTGGCCATTCGGAAGTGATGCCAGGCCAGACAGATCTGCGCACGACGATTGCCAAGGACATTGATCTCAACATCCCGATCATTTCCTCGGCCATGGATACGGTTACCGAATCGCGTCTGGCAATTGCGATGGCGCAAGCAGGCGGCATAGGCGTCATTCACCGCAATCTTGATCCGGAGCGCCAAGCCGAAGAGGTCCGGCAGGTGAAGAAGTTTGAAAGCGGCATGGTTGTCAATCCGGTGACCATCGGCCCGGACGAAACGCTGTCGGCGGCACGCGGGCTGATGAACGCCCATGGCATTTCCGGGATTCCTGTCGTTGAAGGTGCAGCACCGGGCAAGACGGGGCGGCTGGTTGGCATTTTGACCAACCGCGATGT
>JANMEX010000261.1:0-7933 GCA_031377485.1 Phyllobacteriaceae bacterium | reverse complement strand
CTGGTAGTCTTCCTGAATGCCATTGCCGCCGTGCATGTCGCGCGACTGGCGGGCAATATCGAGTGCCTTGCCGCAATTGTTGCGCTTCATCATCGAGATCATTTCAGGCGCGGCCTTGGCTTCATCCATCAACCGGCCAAGCTGCAGTGAGCCTTGCAGACCAAGTGTGATTTCCGTCTGCATGTCGGCAAGCTTCTTCTGGAACAGCTGTGTCTGTGCCAGCGGTCGGTTGAACTGCTTGCGGTCGAGTCCGTACTGCCGCGCCGCATGCCAGCAAAATTCCGCCGCGCCCATGACGCCCCAAGAAATGCCATAGCGGGCGCGGTTGAGGCAGCCGAACGGACCCTTCAGCCCCTCGACATGCGGCAGAAGTGAGTCCTCGCCGACCTCGACATTCTCCATCACGATCTCGCCGGTAATTGACGAACGCAGCGACAGTTTGCCACCGATCTTCGGCGCGGAAAGACCCTTGGTTCCCTTGTCGAGAACAAACCCCTTGATCTTGCCGCCATGCGCTTCCGACTTTGCCCAGACCACAAACACGTCGGCAATCGGCGCGTTGGAAATCCACATTTTTGAGCCATTGAGCACATAGCCGTTGGCCGTCTTTTTCGCGGTGGTTTTCATGGCCGCCGGATCAGAGCCGGCATCCGGCTCGGTCAAACCAAAGCAGCCGATAAACTCGCCGGAGGAAAGCTTGGGCAAATATTTCAGCCGTTGCTCTTCCGTGCCGTAGGCATAGATCGGATACATGACGAGTGATGACTGAACCGACATCATCGAGCGGTAGCCCGAATCGACGCGCTCGACTTCGCGGGCGATCAAACCATAAGAAACATAAGAGGCGCCAAGGCCGCCGTAGGCCTCCGGTATCGTGACGCCGAGAAGGCCAAGTTCGCCCATCTCGCGGAAAACTGCCGGATCGGTCTTTTCGTCCCGCCACGCGTCGATGATGCGCGGCTGCAGTTTTTCCTGTGCATAGGCCCGAGCCGAGTCGCGGATCATCCGTTCTTCGTCGGAAAGCTGCCCGTCGAGCAGCAATGCATCTTCCCAGTTGAACCGGGAAAGGTCGGGCGCGTCTTTGGCTTTCAGGGCAGGGCGTTCCATCATTGTCTTCCAGCAGTTGGCATTTGAATGGCGGATGTTTGCACATTTCGGCGCTTACTTGCCACTGCGGCATGAAGACATTCCGAAATATCATTCTAATAAGCCTATGCACCGCATTTTTGATGCGGTAAATCACTATTCCTTCATCACTTCATTCTGAAATGGAATGACATGCTCGCGCCTCGCCGTTTTTTGCCGTCCATCAGTCTGTTGTCGGCCTTTGAAGCCGCTGCGCGCACGCAAAGCTTCACGGAAGCGGCCGCTGAGCTTGACCTTACGCAAAGCGCTGTCTCTCGCCAGATCATGGCGCTTGAAGGCCAGCTTGGCGTCGAACTTTTCGTGCGCAACCGCAAGCGCGTCCGGCTGACACTCGCCGGTGAGCGCTATGCCAACGAGATCCGCGCCGCCTTGAAATCCATCGCCTCCGCCTCGCTGGCGCTCAAGGCCAATCCGGAAGGGGGCACACTCAATCTTGCCATCCTGCCGACCTTCGGCACCCGTTGGCTCGCCCCGCGCCTGCCGGACTTTCTGTCCAAGCATCCTGGCGTCACCATCAATTTGACGACCCGCCTCCAGCCCTTCCAGTTCGACAATGATCGTCAGGACGCCGCCATCCATTTTGGTCGCAATGATTGGCAAGGAACCCACGGCGACTACATGTTCGACGAAACCGTCATCCCGGTATGCGCACCGGAAGTGCTCGCCGCTCAGAAAATCGAAAGACCGGAAGACCTCTTGAAAGCGCCGCTGCTACATCTTGCCACCCGCCCTGATGCCTGGCCCGTCTGGCTGTCTCAGCAGGGCGTCACCAGCACCGGCACTGGCGGCATGGTATTTGACCAGATTGCCACAATGGCGCAAGCAACCGTCCACGGCATTGGCTTTGCGCTGCTGCCGGAGTTCCTCATTGAAAACGAACTTGCCACCGGCAAGCTGGTCCCGGCGCTGTCACTTCCGATGAAATCTGTCGGGTCCTACTGGCTCGTCTGGCCATCCACCCGCGAAGGCTACCCGCCGCTTGAGCGATTCCGCCAATGGCTTAAGGGTGAAGTGCAAAAGGGCAGTTAAACCGTCAAATGCCGCCGCACTTCTGGCAGGTCGAGGTCCGAGGCCGGGCCGGAATGAACCACTTGCCCGCGGTCCATGATGTGAACCTGATCGGCAAGTTCGCGGCAAAAATCGAGATATTGCTCGACCAAAAGCACCGCAATGCCCGCCGTGTCGCGTAAGTACCGGATGGCGCGCCCGATGTCCTTGATAATGGAAGGCTGAATGCCCTCGGTCGGCTCATCCAGCACCAAAAGTTTTGGGCGCATCACCAACGCGCGGCCGATGGCCAGTTGCTGCTGCTGCCCGCCTGACAAATCGCCACCACGCCGGTTCAGCATGCTTTTCAAAATCGGGAAAAGTTCAAACACATGGTCCGGTATATGGCGCTCGCCCTTCGGCGCGGCGGCATAGCCTGTCACCAGATTTTCCCCGACGGTCAGCAGCGGAAATATTTCGCGTCCCTGCGGCACCAGCCCGATGCCGCCACGCGCCCGCTCTTGCGCTGGCTTGCCGTCAAGCGATTTGCCATCAAACGAAATGCTGCCCGAAGTCAGCCTGTGATGTCCCGCAATGGACCGGATCAGACTTGTCTTGCCAACCCCGTTGCGCCCGAGAATGCAGGTGATCTGTCCGTCTTTAGCATCCAGCGAAACCCCGCGCAGCGCCTCCGCCGCACCATAATGGAGCACAGCCTTGTCGACCTTCAACATCGCTATCTCCCCAAATACACTTCGATGACGCGCGGATCTGCACTCACAAAATCGAGGCTGCCTTCCGACAGTACCGAACCTTCGTGCAGGCACGTCACCTTGACGCCAAGCGAGCGCACAAAGTGCATGTCATGTTCGACCACGACAACGGAGCGCGTCTTGGCAATTTCCTTGAGGAGGCTCGCTGTCTCCTCGGTCTCGGCATCTGTCATACCCGCAACTGGCTCATCGACCAGAAGCAGCTTCGGCTCCTGCGCCAAAAGCATGCCGATTTCGAGCCATTGCTTCTGTCCATGACTGAGGTTCGCCGCCAGATCATACCGCCTCGCGGTCAAGCGAACAGTCGTCAAAATCTCGTCAATCCGATCCGCCTGCGCTTTGCTGCCCTTGTGGAACAGCGCAGCAAAAACATTGCGCGGACCTGCCAGCGCCAGCACCAGATTGTCCTCAACCGTATGGCTCTCAAACACGGTTGGCTTCTGGAATTTCCGGCCGATCCCCTTTTGCGCAATCTCGGCTTCGTCATGCTTGGTCAAGTCTATGTCGCCGTCGAAAAAGACCTCACCCTTGTCGGGGCGTGTCTTGCCGGTGATAATATCCATCATCGTCGTCTTGCCCGCACCATTGGGGCCAATGATCGCCCGCATCTCTCCCTTTTGCAGGATGAACGACAAATCATTGATCGCCCGGAACCCGTCAAAGGCGACCGAGACGTCATCAAGATACAGAAGGCTTTCCTTGCGCGCCATGTCTTTACTCCGCCGCCGCCGGTTCGGCAGCCAAGGCAGTTACCGGCTTTGATGCCTTCTTGGTTTTGAAATTGGCAAACAGCCCGGCCACGCCCTTCGGCAAAAAGATCGTAGCGAAAATGAACAACGCGCCGAGCGCAAACAGCCAATATTCCGGCAAAAGTCCCGTGAACCAACTCTTGCCGCCATTGACCAGAAAAGCCCCAATCACCGGCCCGAATATCGTGCCCCGCCCGCCAACCGCGGTCCAGATCACCACTTCAATCGAGTTGGCCGGAGCAAACTCGCCCGGATTGATGATGCCAACCTGTGGCACATAAAGCGCCCCCGCAACGCCCGCCATCATCGCTGATACGGTGAACGCGAACAGCTTCACATACTCCGGCCTGTAGCCAAGAAACCGCGTGCGGCTTTCCGCGTCTCTGACGGCCACCATCAGCTTGCCATACTTGGAAGAGGTGATGGCGCTGGCAATCATCATGCCGGCAACAAGCGCTATGGCGCTCGCCACAAACAGAGCCGCGCGCGTGCCTGGAGCCTGAATATTGTAGCCGAGAATATCCTTGAAATCGGTCAGCCCGTTGTTGCCGCCAAAGCCGAATTCATTGCGGAAAAAGGCTAGCAGCAAAGCATAGGTCAGCGCCTGCGTGATGATGGAAAGATATACACCAGACACACGGCTTCGAAACGCAAACAGCCCGAACAGAAAGGCCATCAGCCCCGGCACCAAAAGCACCATCAGCGCGGCAAACCAGAAATGATCAAACCCGTACCAGAACCACGGCAGTTCCTTCCAGTTGAGAAACACCATGAAATCCGGCAGCAGCGCATTGCCATAAGAACCGCGCGCGCCGATCTGGCGCATCAGATACATGCCCATCGCATAGCCGCCGAGCGCAAAGAAAGCGCCGTGCCCGAGTGAGAGAATGCCGCAATACCCCCACACCAGATCAAGCGCCAAAGCCAGCAGCGCATAGCAAAGATACTTGCCCAGCAGCGCCATGATATATGGTGGCACATAGAACATGCTGTCCGTTGGCATGGCAAGATTGAGCACCGGCACAAGCACGGCAAAGCCAAGGATCACCGCGCAAAGCATCAAAATGCGCCGGTCATGTCTCCCCGAAAAAAGCCACTTGGTCATCATGCTTCCACCGACCGGCCCTTGAGTGCAAACAGCCCGCGCGGGCGCTTTTGTATGAAAAGAATGATCAGCACGAGCACCAGTATTTTGGCGAGCACCGCACCGGCGTAAGGCTCCAGAAATTTGTTCGCGACGCCCAACGTCAACGCGCCCACCAGCGTGCCCCACAAATTGCCGACACCGCCAAACACCACCACCATGAAGCTGTCGATGATATATCCCTGGCCAAGATCGGGCGAGACATTGTCGATCTGGCTGAGCGCCACGCCAGCAATGCCCGCAATACCGGAGCCAAGCGCAAACGTCAGCGCATCCACCCACGGCGTCCTGATGCCCACCGATGCCGCCATGCGCCGATTTTGCGTCACCGCACGCATTTGCAGGCCAAACGACGTGCGCTTCAAAACCGCCAGCAGCGTGAAAAATATGGAGAGCGCAAATATGAGAATCCAGAACCGGTTCCAGGTGATGGCGATCTGTCCGATCTGGAAGCCATCAGACATCCATTGCGGGTTTGAAACTTCGCGGTTTGTCGCCCCGAAAATGGTGCGCACCGTCTGCTGCAAAATCAGGGACACGCCCCATGTTGCAAGCAGCGTTTCAAGCGGTCGGCCATAGAGCAGCCGTATCACCGACCGCTCTATGATCAGCCCAGCGGCCCCCGCCACAAGAAATGCCAAAGGCAACGCAAATGCCAGCGACCATTCGATCAATCCCGGCGCGTGGGCAATGAGAAACTGCTGCACCACAAATGTCGTGTACGCCCCAAGCATGACCATTTCGCCATGCGCCATGTTGATGACGCCCATGACGCCAAAAGTGATTGCAAGGCCGATAGCGGCGAGCAGCAGGACTGATCCAAGCGAAATCCCGTACCAGATATTTTGCCCGGCATTCCAGATTTGCAGCCGGTTGTTGATGCCCGATATCGAGTTCGTCAAAACTGTTACCGCCTCACCATCGATCTTGCCGACAGCGCCATTCAGCACTTGCAGCGCATCGCGGTCGCCGCGCGCGGCAATCGTGTTGATGGCTTCTGTCAGCGCAGTCTGGTCTTTGGATGTGGACAGCAGGATCGCAGCCCGCGCCTCTTGCATCCGCACCTTAACGCCTGCATCGCTCTCGCCCGCAATCGCCGATTCCAGTGGTGCAAGCTGTGTTGCGTCAGCGCTTGTGAAAATCGTGTTGGCCGCTTCCAGCCTTACCTTGCGATCTTTGGCCAGCAACGTCATGCCCGAAAGCGCGGTGGCAATCTTGCGGCGGATGGAATTCTTGATCTTCAGTTTTTCGATGGTCGCGCCAGCCGCGTCTCCAACGGCGTCACCGGTCACCGGGTCCAACAACTTTTGGCCCGTTGCATCCGTAATGAAGATTTGCCCGTCGTCCTTGCGCAGAACCAACATTCCGTCATTGAGCGCATTCAGCGAATTCGTCGCCAGCGGATCGACGGTTGCACCAAGCGCATCAATGGCTGCTTCGATCGAAGCATAGCCATTTCCCTCGGCAAACTTCGAAATAGCAGCGCGCACGGTTGCATCATCCGCACGGGCGGCGAGTGTCGAACAAAGCGCCACCATCGCCATCAAAACAAACCGGATTGCCGTGCGCCAAGCCATTGAAATTTTTCACATCCTTGAAGCTGAGGTCCGATTGGGTCTTTGACCGGGCAGGCGGGGAGGAGATCGCCCGCCCGGTCGTTCGCGAAAACCTTACTGAGCCGGCACGTCGCCGAGGCAGGTTTTGGTTTCGGTGTTGTAGTTGCCGCACTTGAGTGTGACCCAGTCGGCTTCGAGCACTTTCGATTCCGGCAGATAGTCCGTCCATGCATCGCCCGGCACGAGGTCCGTCGTCTTCCACACGGTTTCAAACTGGCCGTCAGCCTGGATTTCACCGATCAGCACCGGTTTGGTGATGTGATGGTTCGGCAACATTTTCGACATGCCACCGGTCAGGTTCGGAGCCTCTGTGCCCGGCAAGGCATCGATAACCTTGTCGGCATCAATCGTACCTGCCTTTTCGACAGCTTTGACCCACATGTTGAAGCCGATGTAGGCCGCTTCCATCGGATCATTGGTCACGCGCTTGTCGTTTTTGGTAAAGGCTTTCCAGGTCTTGATGAACTCGGCATTGACCGGCGCATCGGCGGACTGGAAATAGTTCCAGGCGGCAAGATGTCCAACCAGCGGCGCGGTATCCAGACCGGCGAGTTCTTCTTCGCCAACAGAGAAGGCGACAACCGGCAGGTCTTCAGCCTTGATCCCGGCATTGCCAAGTTCCTTGTAGAACGGAACGTTTGCATCGCCGTTGATGGTCGAAACAACCGCAGTCTTCTTGCCTTCCGAGCCAAACTTCTTGATGTCAGCCACGATCGTCTGCCAATCGGAATGACCGAACGGCGTGTAGTTGATCATGATGTCTTCTTTGGCGACACCCTTGGAAATCAAGTACGCTTCCAAAATCTTGTTGGTCGTGCGCGGATAGACATAGTCGGTACCAGCCAGAACCCAGCGCTTCACTGCGCCGCCTTCGTCCGACATCAAATAGTCAACAGCCGGAATGGCCTGCTGGTTTGGCGCGGCGCCGGTGTAAAATACGTTGCGTTCAGATTCTTCACCCTCGTATTGAACCGGATAAAACAGGATGTTGTTGAGTTCCTTGAACACCGGCAGCACGGACTTGCGAGATACCGAAGTCCAGCAGCCGAACACGGCAGCGACCTTGTCCTTTTCGATCAGTTCGCGGGCCTTTTCCGCGAACAGCGGCCAGTCTGATGCAGGGTCAACCACCACTGCTTCCAACTGCTTGCCAAGCAAACCGCCCTTCTTGTTCTGCTCCTCAATGAGCATCAACATGGCGTCCTTCAAAGTGGTTTCCGAAATCGCCATCGTCCCCGAAAGCGAATGCAGAATGCCGACCTTGATAGGTGTAGCGCTGAAGGCCTCCTTAAAGGGAATGGCGCTGGCGGCGCTCAGAATTGCGGTGGATTTCAGAAACTCACGTCTTAACATGGTAGGTCCCCTTGGTTGGTGAAGTCAGAAATGCGCGACTAGCCTCAGAAGTCGTGGCATCGCTTCGGTGCCGCACACTGAAGTTGCAACGCACCATTTCGCAATCGCTATGCCTAGGAGATTTCTGGGGACGTACACATCTGCGTTTCCCTATTAATGTCAAAG